>DASWER010000570.1:0-13540 GCA_036394655.1 Burkholderiales bacterium | reverse complement strand
CCAAAGGGTCCGAGCCGGAAACCCGCTGCCTCGACCAGGATGCGATCGATGGTCGCGAAGTCGGCGACGCCTTCCGAGAGCACGCGCAGCGCTTCGGGCACATACGCGCGTCCGGCGTGGTTCACGACGAAGCCCGGCGTGTCCTTGCAGCGCACCGGCGCGTGGCCGAAACGCTTGGCGAGCGCGGTCAGCGCGTCGGTGACCCAGGGCTCGGTGAGCACGCCGTCGACCACTTCGACGATCTTCATCACCGGCACCGGGTTGAAGAAGTGATAGCCGGCGACGCGCCCCGGTTTCTTGCACGCGGCAGCCATTGCAGTGACCGAAAGCGACGAGGTGTTGCTCGCGAGGATGCAGTCCTCGCTCACGATGTCCTCGAGCTCGGAGAAAAGCAGGCGCTTCGCCGTGAGGTCCTCGACGATCGCCTCGACCACCAGGTGGCAGGGCGCGAGCGCCTGCATCCCCGGTACCACTTCGATGCGCTTCACGATCGCGTGCGGATCCTTGACGCGGCCCTTCTCTGCGAGCCTGGCGAGCGCCTGCGAGATCGAGTCGATGGCGCGCTGCGCTGCACCGGGCTGCGCGTCGTAGAGCAGCGTGCGCGCGCCGGACTGGGCGAGGACCTGAGCGATGCCGCGCCCCATGGTGCCGGCGCCGGCGACCGCCGCCGTGAAATCGCTGCGGGAAACATCAAGCATGAAGGGGCCGATATTGTAGCGGCCGGAGCCCTATAATCCGCCGCGGAGGAGGAGGATGCGCACAGCACGAACTCTCGCGACGATCGCGCTCGCGGCGCTCATTGCGCCCGTATGGGCGCAGTCCTTTCCTGCAAAGCCCATTACGCTGATCTGTCCGTGGCCGCCGGGCGGCACGACCGACGTGCACCTGCGCAAATTCGCCGAGATCGCGCAGAAATATCTCGGCCAGCCGATCATCATCGAGAACAAGCCCGGCGGCGGCGGCATGATCGGGCCGGCGCAGATGGCGCGCCTCGCCAGGCCCGACGGCTACACGCTCTCGCAGCTCCCGATCACCGCCTATCGCCTGCCGCACCAGCGCGCGGTCGACTGGGAGCCGCTCAAGGACTTCAGCTACGTAATAGGCATCACCGGTTACACCTTCGGCGTGGTGGTGCGCGCGGATTCGCCATTCAAGGGCTTTCGCGAGCTGATCGACTATGCGCGCGCCAATCCCGGCAAGCTTTCGTACGCGCACCCCGGGACCGGCACCTCGCCGCATCTGCTGATGGAAGAAGTGGCGATGAAGGCGGGTGTCCAATTCCTCCATGTGCCGTTCAAGGGATCGGCCGAGGGCATACAGGCGCTCCTCGGCGGGCACGTCATGGCGCAATCGGAGTCGACTGGCTGGGGCCGCCAAGTGGACGCCGGGCAATTCCGCCTGCTGGTGACGTTCGGCGACAAGCGCACCAAATGGGATGCGCCGACGGCGAAGGAGCTCGGCCTCGACATCGTTTCGTATTCGCCCTATGGCATCGTCGGCCCGAAGGGGATGGACCCGAAGGTCGTGCGTACGCTGCACGACGCGCTCAAGCGGGCGCTCGACGATCCCGAGCACCTGAAGACGCTGGCCCAGCTCGACCAGGTCTACTGGTACAAGTCGAGCGAGGACTATGCGCGCTGGGCCGCCGAGACGTTCGCCGCGGAACGTGCGACCATAGAGCGCGTCGGGCTGCTTGCTAAATAGGGACTAGCCAGAATGGGAGAGCGCCCATGAAGTACCGGAAAATTCTGCTGGCGTACAACGGCTCCCAGGAGGGCAAGCGCGCTCTGCTGGAATGCGCCGACCTCGCCGGCTTCCTCGGCGCGGAGACCCATCTGCTCGCCGTGGCGAGCATGCCGCCGAGCCTGTTCCTCACCGAGGGCTTCGTGCCCGAAGAGCTGCTCGAGGAAGAGAAGAAGCGCACGCAGGCGGTGCTCGACGAAGGCATCCGCACGCTGCGCGAGCGCGGCTTCAACGCCATCGGGCAGCTCGCGGTGGGCGAGCCGGTGGAAGAGATCTGCCGGTTCGCCAAGAATCTGGGCGTCGACCTGATCGTCGTCGGCCACAACCAGAACACCTCTTTCGCGGCGCGCTGGTGGAAAGGCTCGGTCGGAGCATCGCTGCTCGACTACGCGCCCTGCAGCATCCTCATCGCCAACTCGAAGGTCTAAATGCTCAAAGGCAGGCTGGAAGACGACCGGATGCTCACCGGTCGGGGGAAGTATGTTTCCGACTGGAACCTCCCCGGGCAGGCGTACGGCCATTTCGTGCGCTCCGACCGCGCTCACGCGCAGATTGTTTCCATCGGCAAGGAACAAACGCTGGCCCATCCGGGCGTGATCGCGGTATTCACCGGCGAGGACATCAAGGCTGCGCTCAAGTCGTTGCCGTGCGCGCTGCCGGTGAAAGGTCGCGGCGGCATGGAGCTGATCCATCCCGGGCGGCCGGCGCTTGCGCAAGGGCGCGTGCGCTTCGCCGGTGACGCGGTCGCGCTGGTGGTCGCCGAGAGCGCCGTCGCGGCGCAGGATGCATCGGAACTTCTCAACATTGAATACCGCGATCTGCCCGCGGTGGTGCGCGCTGAAGACGCGGTGAAACCGGGCGCAGCGCTGGTGCATGACAGCGTGCCCGGCAACCTGGTGATGGACTTCGAGTCGGGCGACGATGCGGGCTCGAAGGCGGCGTTCGCCAGGGCGGCGCGCACCATCGAGCTCGAGGTCGATATCTCGCGCGTGGTGGGCAACCCGATGGAGCCGCGCGCCTGCCTCGCGCATTTCGACACCGGCGCCGACCAGTACCACCTGTACACCTGCACGCAGGGCGCCGGGATCATGCGCAATCAGCTCTCGGCGGTGCTGGGCGTGCCGCCGGAGAAGATCCGCGTCATCGCGGAGGAGGTCGGCGGCGGCTTCGGCGTGCGCTTCAACGTCTACCCCGAGTATTGCGCGGCGCTCTTTGCCGCGAAACAGCTCGGCCGGCCGGTGAAATGGACCGGCACGCGCAGCGAGGTGTTTCTCGCCGACGAGCAGGCGCGCGACGTGCGTGCCCGCGGCGCATTGGCATTGGATTCACAGGGAAAAATTTTGGGCATGCGCTTCGACATGCTGGCGAACCTGGGCGGCTATCTCGCGCCGACCGGTCCGTTCATCAACACCATTGGCATCGTCAACTGCCTCTCCGGCGTCTACGACGTGCCGGCCGCGTATGCGCGCATTCGTCTGGCGATGAGCAACACCGCGCCGATGGCGGCGTACCGCGGTGCGGGACGGCCGATCATGTCCTACGCGCTCGAGCGATTGGTCGAGCACGCCGCGCTCGAGCTCGGCATGGATCCGGCCGAATTCCGGCGGCGCAATTTCATCCGCCAGTTCCCCTACAAGATCGCCGCGGGCTTCGAGTACGACTCGGGCGACTTCGCCGGCGTGCTGGACAAGGCCTTGGCGGCGAATGATTGGAAGAATTTTTCCAAGCGAAGGGAAGAGAGCCAAAAGCGCGGCCGGCTGCGCGGGCGCGGCATGTCGACGTACATCGAAGCGACCGGCGCGGGCTTCGCGCCGCAGGACCAGATCGAGTTGCGCTGGAGCGGCGACGGCGGGCTGACCATTTACGCGCCGACGCACAACCACGGCCAAGGACACGAGACGACGTATGCGCAGCTCGTCTCGGGCGTGCTCGGCATCCCGATGCAGACCATCAAGCTGCGCACCGCCGGTGCCGACTTCTACATCTCCGGCAATGCGACCGGCGGCTCGCGCTCGCTGCTGGCGGTCGGCGGCGTGATCTATCTGGGCGCCCAGGAGCTGGTGAAGAAAGGCATGGCGCTCGCAGCTGAGGCACTGGAAGCGGCGCAGGCGGACATCGAGTTCGTCGAAGGTCACTACCGCATCAAAGGCACCGATCGGCGCATCGCTTTGACTCAGCTGGTGAAGAAAAACCCGGGCCAGCTCGATCTCGCGTACGCCAACAAGTTCGGCGCCTGCTTTCCCAACGGCTGCCATATCGCCGAAGTGGAGATCACGCCGGAGACGGGTGAAGCGCAGATCGTCTCCTACATCGCCTGCGACGATGCGGGCAACATCATCAATCATCAGATCGTCGAGGGACAGGTGCAGGGCGGGCTCGCTCAAGGAGCGGGGCAGGTGTTCAGCGAGCTCGCGGTGTACGACGAATCCGGCCAGCTGCTCACCGGCAGCTTCATGGACTACGCCATGCCCCGGCCGGGCGAAGTCGCGGGCCTCAAGATCCTCGAGCACCCGGTGCCGACCAAGCTGAACCCGCTGGGGGCGAAAGGCGTTGGCGAAGCAGGCGTAACCGGCTCGCTGCCGGCGCTGATGAATGCCGTGCTCGACGCGCTGCGACCCGCGGGCGTCTCCCACTTCGAGATGCCGGCGACGCCGCGGCGGCTATGGGAGGCCCTCCAGGCGGCGCATCGCCGCGCCGCCTAGAAAGTCGCAGACTCGCGCGATGGATCTGCGCCAGATCTGGCGGCTGGCGGTGCGCGCTTACCAAGCGTGGCGCGACGACTACGCACCCAGCATGGGCGCGGCGCTCTCGTACTACGCGCTGTTTTCGATCGCGCCGCTGCTGCTCATCGTGATCGGCGTCGCCGGATTTTTCTTCGGCGAGGAGGCGGCGCGCGGCGAGATCTTCGGGCAGCTGAACGCGCTGATCGGCGCCGAAGGCGCGCGCGCGGTCGAGGGCCTGATTGCGAGCGCGCGCAAGCCGCAGAGCGGGCTGATCGCGATGATCGCGGGAACCGGGCTGCTCATCGTCGGCGCCTCCACCGTGTTCGGCGAGCTGCAGAACGCGCTGGATCGCATCTAGCGAGCGCCGGCGCGCGAGTACACCAAGGGATGGTGGAAGCTCATCCGCACGCGGGTACTGTCCTTCGGCATGATCCTCGGCATCGCGTTTCTGCTGATGGTCTCCCTCGTGCTGAGCGCGGCGGTCTCGGCCATCGGAAGATGGTGGGGGCTGCATCTGGTCGATCTCGCGCTCAGCCTCGCGCTGATGACCGTGCTTTTCGCGATGATCTACAAGGTGATCCCGCGCGTGCGCGTCGCCTGGCGCGACGTCTGGACCGGCGCGGCGGTGACCGCAGCGCTCTTCGCCATCGGCAAGTGGGCGATCGGGCTCTATATCGGGAAAAGCAGCGTCGCCTCCGCCTTCGGCGCCGCCGGCTCGCTTGTGGTGCTCATGGTGTGGGTGTATTACTCGGCGCAGATTTTTCTGCTCGGCGCCGAATTCACGCGGCTGTACGCGGAGGAGCGTGGTTCGCGCAGCGAAACGAAGCCGCGCGTGACCGCTCACATCCGCGTGCAGCCCGCGGCAAATTCGCCGGTGGCGGAGCCGGCGCGCCCGGTGGCGGCGCTCGCCAAGCTGGGCGCGGCGCTTGCTCTGGGTGTAGGTGCGAGTATTGGCCTCGCTTTCTGGAGGCGCCGGTAAAATGAGGCGAACATGAGACACGACGAAGACCCACTGCCGCGCAAGCCCTCGAGCTGGAGCGCGGCCATCGCCCAGCTGCCCGGCTTCCCGGAGGAAGCGAAACCCAAGCTGCCGCCGGTGGCGGAAGGCAAGGCGCGCGCGGTGACCTCGGGCATGTCCGAAGAGGACGACGCCGAGCAGGCGCCGCGGCCTTAATCACCTCGCCGCGCATCCTTGCCACGCACGTCGGCAGCCTGATCCGGCCGCCCGCGCTGCTGGAATTCATTCGCGCGCGGCAAAAGCGCGAGCCGTACGATCAGCGCGCCTATGAGAGCTGCCTCGCGCAGGCGGTCAAGGACGTGGTTCGCCGGCAGGCCGAAGCCGGCATCGATCTGCCGAGCGACGGCGAGTTCGGCAAGGCGATCAGCTGGTCGCAATACGCGCTCGAGCGGCTCTCGGGCTTCGAGCGCCGTCCTGCGCCGCCCGGCGCCAATCCGTTCGCGCGCGGCGCGGATCGCGCGCGCTTCGCCGAGTTCTACGCCGAGCTCGATGCGGCCGACGGGCCGCCTGCGACGGCTGGCGCCACGGGTGTTCTCGCGGTCTGCAGCGGACCGATCGAGTACACCGGCCATGAGGAATTGCAGCGCGACATCGGCAACTTCAAGGCCGCGCTCGCCGCGGCCGGCGTGAAGCAGGGCTTCCTGCCGGTCGCCGCGCCGGCGAGCGTGATCCCCGATCGCAAGAACGAGTACTACAAAACGGACGAGGACTGCCTGCGCGCCATCGGTAGAGCGATGCGCACGGAGTACAAGGCGATCGTCGACGCCGGGCTGTTAGTGCAGCTGGACGACGCGCGCTTTGCGGTGACCTACGATCGCATGGTGCCGCCGGCGACCTTCCAGGACTATCGGCGCTGGGTCGAGATGCACATCGAGGTGCTGAACGAGGCGCTCGACGGGATTCCCGAGGATCGGGTGCGCTACCACGTCTGCTGGGGCAGCTGGCCCGGGCCGCATACGACCGATGTGCCGCTCAAGGACGTGGTCGATCTCATCCTCAAAGTGAAAGCCGGCGCGTATCTCATCGAAGGCGCGAACCCGCGCCACGAGCACGAATGGCGCGTCTGGGAGAAGGTGAAGCTGCCGCGCGGCAAGGAGCTGGTGCCCGGCGTCATCAGCCACGCCACCAACATCGTCGAGCATCCGGAGCTGGTGGCCGAGCGCCTGGTGAGGATCGGCAAGCTCATCGGCCCGGGGAATCTGATGGCGGGCACCGATTGCGGTTTTGCGCAGGGCCCGTTCCACCGCCGCGTGCACCCGTCGATCATGTGGGCCAAGCTCGAGTCGCTCGCGGCCGGAGCGCGGCTCGCAAGCCAGCAACTTTTCTAAGGAGGCGCCATGTCGAATCACGTCTACAAGACCATCGAGCTCACCGGTTCATCGCCGAAGGGAGTGGAGCAGGCCATCGCCAATGCAGTGGCGAAGGCGTCGAAAACGCTGCACAACCTGCGGTGGTTCCAGGTGCTGGAGACGCGCGGCGAGATCGAGAAGGGCAAGGTGGCGCATTGGCAGGTGACGATGAAGGTGGGCTTCACGCTCGACTCGAAGTAAAATGGCGTTGTGCGTTCCAGGAGAGTCGCCGTAGCACGACACGGCGCCGCCGAAGGCGAAATCTCCCGTAACCGCTCAGGCCCCTGGACTGGAGCGCACAGCAAGCCGAATTCTGGAGAGCAGCGGAAGCGCAAGCCTTCGCTCACCGAAGGAGCAAGGCTGCGCGGCGGGCGCCGCGTGGCTGAATCTCTCAGGTAAACGGACAGAGGGAGCGGCGCACAGCAGAAGGAGTGCGCTTCAATGAAAATCCTCGTCCTCGGCGCCGGCGTCGTCGGCGTCACCTCGGCGTGGTATCTCAGCAAGGCAGGCCACGATGTGACGCTGATCGACCGCCGTCCGGCCAGCGGTATGGAAACCTCGTTTGCCAATGGCGGCCAGATCTCGGTGTCGCACGCCGAGCCGTGGGCCAATCCCACAGCACCGCTCAAGGTCCTGAAGTGGCTCGCGCGCGAAGATGCGCCGCTGCTTTTCAGGCTGCGCCCCGATCTGCGGCAGTGGCTGTGGGGCCTCGCCTTCCTGCGCGAGTGCACGCCGGGGCGCACGCGCTACAACATCCGCCAGCTCGTCACCCTCGGCCTCTACAGCCGCGCCAGCCTCCAGGCGCTGCGCGCCGAGACCGCCATCCAGTACGACCAGCTCTCGCGCGGCATCCTGCACTTCTACACCAGCCAGCGCGAGCTCGACGCGGCGATCGAGCCGGCGCGCCTGATGCGCGAGCATGGCTGCGACGTCGAGATGGTGAGCCGCGAGCGCTGCGTGGAGATCGAGCCTGCGCTGCGCGCTGCCCGCCTCGCCGGCGGCAGCTTCACGCCGTCGGATGAATCCGGCGACGCTCACAAATTCACCCAGGGTCTCGCAGCGCTTGCCGCGCAGCGCGGCGTCAAGTTCCGCGCCGGGCGCATCGTCGCTCTCGGCGCCGGCGGCGGCCGCGTCGCCGGCGTGCGGATCGAGCGCCCGGACCTGACCACGGAAGTGCTGCAGGCCGATGCCTACCTGATGTGCCTGGGCTCCTACAGTCCGCTCTTCACGCGGCCGCTCGGCATCAATCTGATGATTTACCCGGCGAAGGGCTACTCGGTGACCATGCCGGTGGCCAATCCGGCGAAGGCCTACTCGGTCTCGCTGACCGATGACGAATACAAGCTGGTGTTCTCGCGCCTGGGCGACCGGCTGCGCATCGCCGGCACTGCCGAGCTCAACGGCTACAACACCGAGCTGAACGAAGTGCGCTGCCGCGCCATTCTGCGGCGCACGCTTGAGCTCTTCCCCGGCGGGGGCGACCCGGCGCGCGTGCAGTTCTGGACCGGGTTGCGGCCGACGACGCCGTCGAACGTGCCGTACATCGGCGCGACGCGCTACCCGAATCTGTATCTGAACACCGGGCACGGCACGCTCGGCTGGACGCACTCCTGCGGCAGCGGCCGCGCCATCGCCGATATCGTCAGCGGCAGGAAGCCCGAGATCGATTTCGCCTTCACCGGCTTGCGCACGGCGCGCGGCATGGTCATACCGGCTCATGCCGCGTAAATCCGGCTAAGCAACGCCCGAGCGGGTTCGGCTGCCCTAATGCGGCATGCTGAGCTGGGCGCTCAAGTTCCTGATGGCCGCAGCGCTTGCCGTGCTGGTCGCGGCGAGCGATGTCGCGCCGAGCGCGGCGTTGATTGCAAAGATCGCCGCCGTCCTGCTGCTGGCGCTCTGCACCGTATCGCTCGTCGCCGGCCTGCGGCGCGAGCGTACCAAGCAGTAGCGTTACTTCGGCTTGGTGCTGCTGCCGGTGGCTGCGCTGCGGTCCTTGTCCTTGTTGCCGACGACCTTCTCCTTGGCGCTGCGCAGGTCCTTCTTGGTCATCGCCGACAGGTATTCGGTGCGGGAGAGCTTGCCGTCGCCGTTCTTGTCCGCCGCCTTGAAGTTCTTCGCGAGATACGGATTCTTCGCCGCCTCGATCCTCGACAGGTAGCCGTCATTGTTCCGGTCGAGCTTGTTGAACCCGGGATCGTCCGCCGGCTTGTCGGCAAACGCATAACCAACGGCCAGCGCCAGCGCGGAGCCGGCGATCACGAGCGATTTTCTGAGCTTCATGCTGTCCTCCAATCCTAGTGAGAGAGCATGAAACTTGCTGCAGGATTTGTGCCTAGCGCGCCGTGGCGCCGCAGTTCACCAGGTCCTGGTCCGACATCACCGGCTTGATCGCGCATTCGCCATTCGGCCGCAGGCGTGGCTCGGTGCGTTGCTGCGGCTGTGGTGCCGGCGGCGCGGGCCGTACGGCTGCCGCAACTGGCGCCGGCGGCGGTGATGGCTTTGCCGCGCGCGGAACCTGCGGCTCCACAGTCTGCAGAACGGGCGCCGCGGGCTTTGGCGCGGGCTCGGCAGCGGCTACAGGAGGTGCGGCCGCCACGGGAGGCGCTGGCGGAGGATCGGGGACCCTTTCGGGCGCTGCCGGCGCGGTGACTGGCGCCGCAACTGCGGTGACACCCGGCTGGCCGACGAACGCGATGTTGTCGCGCTCGAGGTCGTACTGCACGATCAGCGTCGTGTCGCCGGCTTCGATGGCGAACACCGGTTTCTCGGGCGCGGAGGGCGCCTGCGCCATCGTGACTTCTTCCGGCGATGCGCGGCGCACTTGTACCGCCTTGCCGCCGGTCAAGGTCACGATCGCCTGGTAGACGGCGCGGCTATTCGCGTCAGGTGCCAAGCCGAGGCGCTGGCGCAGCGCCGGCGAGACATTGGCGTCTTCGCTGAGGATCAGCGGCGCGGCGCCGGTCATGAATGCGCTCGCGACATAGGAGCGCGCCTGCTGCTCGGTGGTCTTGCCCGGTGGCTGCGGCTGCTGTGCGAGAGCGGCGCCTGCCGCAAGCGCGGCTGCGAGGAGGAGACAGCGGTACAGTGTCATGAGCTACAAGATAGCGCAGAACAGCCAGCCTTGTTGCGGGCCCATTCCGGACGCCGCGCGGCGAGCTCCTCGTGCTCCGGTTGCTCGTCGTAGGGCCGCGCCAGCACCCCCATCAGCCGCTCGAGCACTGAGACATCGCCCGCCTCGAGCGCGTCGATCGCCTGCTGCGCGAGGTAGTTGCGGAACACGTACTTCGGATTGACCTTGTTCATGCGCTCGACGCGAGCCGCGCCCTCGGGGCGCACGCGCTCGACATAGCGGCGCAGCCACGCCAGCAGGCGCCCGTGCGGCGCATCCTCGGCATAGAACGCCGGCTGCAGCGGCGCGAGCAGTTCCTGGTCGCTGCCGGCGATCGGCACCGCGGCCAGGCGACGGAAAAACAGCGTGAAGTCGGTCTCGCTTTCGGCAAGCGCTTCCAAGAGCTCGCCGGCCAGTTGCTCGTCGGGCGATTGCAGGCCGAGCTTCTGCGCGAGCGCCTGCCGCCAGGCCTGGTTGAAGCTGTCGGCATAGAGGTTGAGTCCCTCTTCCAGCTTTTCGCGCTCGACCAGCGGCAGCAACGCCTCGGCGAGGCGCGCGAGGTTCCATTGCGCGATGCCCGGCTGGTTGCCGTAGCAGTAGCGCCGCCCCTGCGCGTCGGTGGTGTTCGGCGTCCACATCGGGTCATAGCCCTCGAGCCAGCCATACGGGCCGTAGTCGATCGTCACGCCGAGGATCGAGAGGTTGTCGGTATTCATCACGCCGTGCACGAAGCCCAGGCGCATCCAGTCGACCATCAGGAGCGCGGTGCGCCGGCACACTTCCTGGTACCAGCTCGCGGTGCTGTGCCCGGCGAAGTGCTCGCGCATCACGTAGTCGGCGAGGCGCTTGAGCGGCTCGAGCTCGTTGTTCGCCGCGAGGATCTGGAAGTTGCCGAAGCGCACGAAGGACGGCGCAACGCGGCAGACGATCGCGCCCGGCTCGGGCCGCGGATGGCCGTCGTAGAACATGTCGCGGATCACCGCATCGCCGCTGCCGACGAGGCTCAACGCCCGGGTGGTCGGCACGCCCAGATGGAACATGGCCTCGCTGCACATGAATTCACGCAGCGACGAGCGCAGCACCGCGCGGCCATCGGCGGTGCGCGAATAAGGCGTTTTACCCGCGCCCTTGAGCTGCAGCTCCTGGCGCGAGTCGTCGCGGGCGATGATTTCGGCGAGCGTGATGGCGCGCCCGTCGCCGAGCTGCCCGGCCCAATGGCCGAACTGGTGGCCGCCGTAGCGCGCGGCGTACGGCTGCATGCCGGGCAGCACGCGATTGCCGCCCAGCACCTCCACCGCCAGCGGGCCCGGACGCGACAGGCCGAGCGACTCGCCAAGTGCGCTCGACCAGCCGAGCAGGCGCGGCGCCGCCACCGCTGTCGGCTCGACGCGTGTGTAGCACGCGTTGCTCACCTGGCGCGGCATGTTGACCAGCACCGGGTCGGCCGGCAGGTCGCGCACGAATGTATTCTCGAAGCTCGCGTGTGCGAGATCGACGAGCGTGGCGCGACGTTGGGCTGTGGAGACCGGCACGGCGCCAATTATGTGGGAATTCGCAAAGGACGCGCCGCCGATCGAGCTTTAAAGACCGGCCGTCAGGCCCCGGGGCGAAGCGCGGAGAATTGCACGGCGGTATCGGCAGCGAAGGGATAGCCTGTAATCAGTGTCTCGTTACTCCTCCTCCTCAGGTGAGACACAAGCCCGGAAATAGGCGAACGCCAGTCCGGGCTTTTCATTTCTACTGCCAGGATTTGATCTAGATCAGTTCAGGTCTTGCGGCAGCAGCACCGGCATACAGGACGCGCTGCAGGCGCGCCTTGAAGTCGCCGATGCGCTCATCGCTCGGCAGGTCCATGCCCGCGATCCAGCGGTACACCTGCGCGGGCTCGACCTGCAGCAGCATCGCCACGTCCAGCACGGTTCCGGTTGCACGGGAGGCGCGGACGAGGAGATAAGGGAAGTCGTTCATCTCCGTTGCAAGCTACATCACGTGGCGCCGTTGGCAGCGAAATAGTGCTCACAGCGCGGCAACTTCTGAAGCCGGTCGTGCGTTAACGCACAGGGAACGCTGTTCTCTGTGTGCGTGCGCGCAGGCGCCGGTCGCGCAATCGGCCGAGCGGAAACAGCACTGCGTCCTTCAGGCCGTCGATGGACGAGAGCTGCGCGACCGAGCGCGATGCTTCGGTGACCAACTCCTGGATCACGGCGCGCTCGCTGTGCTCCTTGCCTTCATTGATGCGCGAAAGAGCGTACAGCACGTACCAGCCGCACACGAAGGAGATGGCGAACAGGAACTCCCAGTGCCTAAAGTTCATCACCGTCAGCTCGTGCGCCGTGCGTGGCGTGGACCAGTGCACGAACACGCTGAGCTCGCGTGCCACGAACCAGTCGGCGAGTGCGCCGCCCGCCATCGCGGCGAGCCCGCCTGCGGCGGCGCCGGCGAGGCCCACTGCGGCGAGGTAGCTAGCGCCGCGACCCTGTGGTGCGAGCTTCAGACCGAGGTTGCCGGTGGCGAGCGCGATGCCGCCGGAGGCCGCGCCCATTACGGCGTGGATGAAGTGAAGCAGCGGCAGCGTGAGCGCGTGGGCGTGCGGTATCGCGGCGAAGGGCAGGCCGATCACGCAGCCGAGATAGGCCGGCAGCGCGACGGCGAGGATCGCCTTGTTTGACAGCCGGTCGGAGAGCCGGCCCCACAGGTACATGGTCAGCGCGTTGCTGATCTGGCTCGAGATCCACAACGTCGTCACCGTGCCCAGGCCGTAGCCGAGCTGCTGCAGCACGTAAACCGTGATGAAGGGTGCCGCAAGGTTGGAGGTGAAGTTCCACGCGGCCATGAAAACGATGACGTGACGGAAGTTGGCATCGAGAAACGGTTCGCGCAGCATGGCGAACAGCGGCGTCGGCGGGCCGGTGCGCACCATGACGGGCTCGGGCACGACGGCGAGGTAATACACGCTGATGCAACCGACCAGGCCTGCCGCGGCGAAGCTGAACGCATAAGCATCCAGGCGCTCGGCGCCAGGCCAGTGCTGGACCAGATAGCCCGCGGCTAGCGCGCCGAGCGAGGCGAGCACCGTCGACCAGAAAAGCCGCTGCGAGAAAAGCGCGCCGAGGCCGTCGGTGGCAAGCAGCTGATGCAGCCAGACGTTGAGCGCGCAGCCGGCAATCGAGCCGAACACCGTGATCCCGAGCTGCGCGAAGAGCAGCGCATAAAGCGCCGCGTGGCGATCGGTGACGAAGGCAAGCAGCGCGAGAAGCGCAATCATCACGCGCGACACGCTGACCGCGGCCACGGCGATCTTGCGCCGCTGCCGCACGCGCTCGATAAGCGCGATCGTTGGCAGCTGGGCGATCTGCGCGAGTGACGGAATCGCGGCGAGCAGGCCGATGTGCCAGGGCGTGGCGCCGAGCTCGAGCGCGAAGCCGATAAGGATCACCCCGCCGTAGAGGGCGCCTACCATGCTCGCCCACGCGGCATCCTTGACGAGAGCTTGCTTGCCTCGTTCTAGATCCTCGGGGGTTACGGTCGGGTCGGGACTGAGCCGCATCCGCAGCCGAAATCAAGCAAGGCGCGCGCCGCCGCGCGAAGCGCCGGCGGC
>DASWER010000569.1:0-2105 GCA_036394655.1 Burkholderiales bacterium | reverse complement strand
CACGCGCCCATTGTCGGCGACGAACTGCTTGGTGGCGATCGACCAGTCGCGCTGCACGCCCTCCTCGTGCGAGGACGAGGTGCGAAGGCGCGTCGGCCAGTAGGGCCAGACCGGATTGCGCTCGACATCGGGCGGCATCGGCAACAGCTCGAACTGCGACACCGATTTCGCGCCGTGGCGGTTCGAGGTGCCGACGCAGTCGGAGCCGGTATCGCCGCCGCCGATGATCACCACGTGCTTGTCGGTGGCCCACAGGTCGGGCACCTGCGTGTCACCGGCGACGCGCTTGTTCTGCAGCGGCAGGAACTCCATGGCGAAATGCACGCCGGCGAGGTCGCGTCCCGGGATCGGCAGATCGCGCGGCTGCTCGGCGCCGCCGGCAAGCACCACCGCATCGAACTGGTTCTTCAGCTGCTCGGGCGAGATGCTCTCGCGCGCATCGCTCGGCACGCCGCGCGCCGGCGGCTGCACGCCGACGTAAACGCGGGCGCGGAACTTCACGCCTTCGGCGCGCAGCTGGTCGAGGCGCCGGTCGATCACGCCCTTGTCGAGCTTGAAATCGGGAATGCCGTACCGAAGCAGGCCGCCGATGCGATCGCTCTTCTCGAACACCGTCACTTCATGGCCGGCGCGCGCCAGTTGCTGCGCACCGGCAAGGCCCGCGGGTCCGGAGCCGATGACGGCAACGCGGCGTCCCGTCGGATGCACGGCACGCTGCGGCCGCACCCAGCCTTCTTCCCAGGCCTTGTCGACGATCGCGTGCTCGATCGACTTGATGCCGACCGGGTCTTCGTTGATGCGCAGCACGCAGGCTTCCTCGCACGGCGCCGGGCAGATGCGGCCGGTGAATTCCGGGAAGTTGTTCGTGGAATGCAGAACTTCGATCGCCGCCTTCCAGTCCTGGCGGTAAACCAGGTCGTTCCAGTCCGGGATGATGTTGTTGACCGGACAGCCCTGCATGCAAAAGGGAATGCCGCAGTCCATGCAGCGCGCGCCCTGCACGCCGGCCGCATCGTCGGCAAGGCGCAGATAGAACTCGCGGTAATGCTTCCTGCGCGCTTCGGGAGCCTCGTGCGGCTCCTCGAGCCGCTCGTGCTCGAGAAATCCGGTGATCTTGCCCACTACGCTGCCGCTTTCTTGTGGGCGGCGGCGAGCTCGCCCAGGGCGCGGCGGTACTCCTTCGGAAATACCTTGACGAAGCGCGCGCGGTAATCGCCCCACTGCCCGAGGATTTCGGCCGCGCGCTTCGAGCCGGTGTACCGGAGGTGCTTTTCGATCAGCGCCTTGGCGAGCGACTCGTCGGACTTTCCAAGGTGCCACAGGTGCTGCGGCACCTTGGCCTGCTGCTCCGACTCCGCGGCGAGTGGCTCGATATCGACCATCGCGCTGTTGCAGCGCTTGCGGAACTCGCCGTCCACATCGAGCACATAGGCGATGCCGCCGGACATCCCCGCAGCGAAGTTGCGCCCGGTGGCGCCGAGCACCACCACGGTGCCGCCGGTCATGTATTCGCAGCCATGGTCGCCGACGCCTTCGACCACCGCGGCCGCGCCCGAATTGCGCACCGCGAAGCGCTCACCGGCGACACCACGGAAATACGCTTCGCCGGCAATCGCGCCGTAGAGCACGACGTTGCCGGTCACGATGTTCTCGGCCGGATCGCCGCGGAACTTGGGCGAGGGCTGGACCGAAATCCTGCCGCCAGAAAGTCCCTTGCCGCAATAATCGTTGGTGTCGCCGACCAGATCTAGCGTCACGCCGCGCGCCAGGAAAGCACCGAAGCTCTGGCCGGCGGAGCCGGCGAAGCGCACGTGGATGGTGTCGTCCGCCAGGCCCTCGTGGCCGTAGCGCTTGGCGATGTGCCACGACAGCATCGTGCCGACGGTGCGGTTGATGTTGCGGATCGGCATCTCGATGGTGACCTTCTCGCGCCGCTCGAGCGCCGGCTGCGCGAGCTCGATGATGCGGTTGTCGAGCGCCTTCTCCAGGCCGTGGCTCTGCCTCTCGGTGTGGAAGCGCGCCACCTCGACCGGCATCTTGGGCGAGCTGAACACCCTGCTGAAGTCGAGGCCGCGGGCCTTCCAGTGCTCGATGCCGCTCTTCAT
>DASWER010000568.1:0-8942 GCA_036394655.1 Burkholderiales bacterium | reverse complement strand
TAGCGCGGCCTCCAGCGCCGAGAGCAGCGCGCCGAGCTTCGGCGGACTCGCCTCGACGCCGATCTTCACCTGCGCTTCGCGCAGCGCCGCGGAAGCCACCGGCCCGATCGATGCCACCAGCGTGGCGTTGAGCCCCGCCCGCAGCGGCTCTACCTTCCCGAGCTGCTTCGCGACAGCGAACAGGTTGCGCACCTGCTCTGCATTGGTGAACACCGCCGCGTCCATCTCACGGCGCTCGAGCGCGCCGATCAGCTCGGCGAGCGGCTTGGTGTCCTGCGGCAGCGACCAGCGGTAGGTGGGGATCTCCGCCACCTCGGCGCCGCGCGCGGCGAGCGCCTGGTCGAGCTCCGCGTTGACCACGCCATAGCGCTGCACGATGACGCGCGCGGCATGCAGGTCCAGGTCTTCGATCGCGGCAAGCACCTCGTGAGTGGTAAAGGGATCGGCGGCGCTGCGGTCGATGCGCACGCCGCGCGCGCGCAATGCCGCGGTGGGTTTCGGGCCGCGCGCCGCAACGGTGGTCTTCTCGAGCAACGCGAGAAAGCGGACGGTGATACCCAGCCCATCGGTCGCCGCGAACAGCGCGCGCGTGCCGACGCCGGTCTGGAAAATGGCGAGCCTGGCCGGACGCTGCTCCAGCGAGTTGACCAGCTTGGCGATTGCGGCAGCGTCGAGGTCTGGCAATTCGGCGAGCGCCGGCGCATGGAACGGCACGCCGCCGCGCTGCGTGACGAGCTCGGCGAGCTGCTTGCCCAGCCGGGCCTCGAGGACTGCGATGCGCTTGCCCTTCACTTCGCTATGCGGGTATTCGCGAGCGCCAGGCGTTCGGTAACGTTGCGCACCAGAGCGCGCGTCAACTGGAGTTGTGCGCCTAGGCTCATCTTGTCGAGCGCGTCGGGTACAAACTCCGCGAGCAGCATGTCGGTGTGCGACTCGACCGTGGCGTGGCGCGCCTCGCCGCCGGCGATATAGGCCATCTCGCCGACGAACTCGGAGGCGCCTACCATGTTGAGCAACCGTCCGCCGCGCGTCACCTTGGCGTCGCCGCGCGCGAGGAAGAAGAAGCTCGTGCCCTTGTCCTTCTCGCGCACAATCTGCCTGCCCTTCGGCACGCGCGACCATTTGCCGGCGCGCGCCAGCTCCCAGACGTCGGCGTCCGCGAGCGTCGCGAGCATCGGCACGCTCTTCAGCACCACGTACTTCTCGCTGTCAGGAATCGCGCCCGGCGGCAGCACGCTCTGGCCGACCTTCGACAGCTCGAGCGCGAAGTCCGCCCAGGTGGCATAGCGCTGCGCCGGCGTCTTCATCATCGCTTTCAGGACCACCGCGTCGAGCGACTTGGGCAGGTCGGTGCGCGCCTCCGAGGGCGGCAGCGCGTCGTACTTGATGATCTTCTCGAGCAGGATCTCGAGCTTCTCGGCGATGAACGGCTTCTTGCCGACCAGCAGCTCGTAGAGCACCACGCCCATCGAGTACATGTCGGTATGGAAGTTGAGTTCCTTGCCCTGGATCTGCTCGGGCGACATGTAATAGGGCGAGCCCATCTGCGCGGTCTGCACCACCTGGCTCTTCTTGAGGATCGCGGCGCCGAAGTCGGCGATCTTCACCTCGGTGCCCGAGGCCATCATGATGTTCGCCGGCTTGATGTCCCGGTGCACGATGCCTTCCTTGGCCGCGTACTCGAGGGCGCCGCAGCACTTGAAGCCGATCTGCAGCACGTCGGCCACCGGCAGCAGCTTGTCGGGCGTGGCGTGCGCGGCGAGATCGCCGCCGGTGACCAGCTCCATCGCGATGTGGCCCGAGTCCTCGCCGACCACGGCGTCGAGGATCGCGACGATGTGGGGATGGCGCAGCTTCCCGGCGAGCGAGGCCTCGTTGAGCAGCTGGCCGCGGTACACCGTGCCGAACTCGGGATCGCGGAACACCTCCGGCTCGATCGTCTTCAGCGCGACTTCCTTGCCGGTGAACGTATCGCGCGCGAGATAGACCGTTCCGGTCGCGCCCTTGCCCAGGAGCTTCTGGATATCGTATTTGCCGACCTGGAGACTGAGGTCGAGGGTGAAACCGGCTTTGTCGGTCACGTCAATTTGGCGTGTAAGCTTTCAAGGCAATGTACAACAATCCCCGCATCATCGCCTTGTACGACCGCTATGTGCGCGCTCGAGGACTCCCCGTGATGAAATCTTTCGCTTTCGCTCTGGTCGTTTCCCTGCCCGCGTTGGCGCAAGTCACCGTGCAGGAATATCCGGTGCCCAAGGGCCACGGCATCCATGACCTGTGGGCGGATGCGGCGCCGAATGGGCCGGTGTGGTTCTCCGCGCAAGGCAGCGGGCACCTCGGGATCCTCGATCCGGCGAGCGGCAAGGTGGAGTTCGTCGCGCTCGCCACGGGAAGAAATTCGGGCTCATCGCCGCACGGCGTGGTCGCGGCCGCCGACGGCGCGCCGTGGCTCACCGACGGCGGCCAGAACGCGATCGTGCGCGTCGATCCCAAGACGCGTGCGGTGAAGGCCTGGAAGCTGCCGGCCGACAGCGGCTACACCAACCTCAACACGGCGATCTTCGATCGCGACGGCATCCACTGGTTCACCGGGCAGAGCGGCATCTACGGGCGCCTCGACCCGAAGAGCGGCGAGATGAAAGTGTTCGACGCGCCCAAGGGCCGCGGACCGTACGGCATCCACGCCACGCCCGACGGCACGGTGTACTACGCCTCGCTCGCCGGATCCTATGTCGGGAAAATAAATCCGGACGGCAGCACTACGGTGATCGAGCCGCCGACGCGGCGGCAGGGCGCGCGGCGCGTGTGGTCCGACTCCAAGGGAAATGTCTGGGTCGCGGAATGGAACTCGGGGAATCTCAGCCGCTACCAGCCCGCGACCGGCAAGTGGTCGGCGTGGCGCGCGCCGGGCGACGAGCCGCGCGTGTATGCGGTGTATGTCGATCCGACCGACAAGGTGTGGGTGTCGGAGTGGAGCGCGCAGGCGATGCTGCGCTTCGATCCGGCGACGCAGAAATTCGAGAGCTTCCGCTCGTCGAGCCGCACGGCGAACGTGCGCCAGATCCATGGCCGTCCGGGCGAGGTGTGGACGCCGGAATCGGCCGCCGACAAGCTGGTGGTGTACCGCTATAAATGAAAACGGCGCTCCAGCCGCTGCGGCCAGTTTCTGCCTGGCCGCAGCGGCGAGCGCCTCCCGTCCCCTTGGGTCCTGCTAAATCAGCTCAGTTTTCAGTGGAGTGAGCGCGCGAAGGTTCGGCCGCGCAGGAAGTCATACGCGTGCGGCTGGTCCTTCACTAGGTCCGAGATCGCGAGCGTGATCTCGTCGTAGATTTCGTCGTATTGCGAGTCGAGCTTCGGAAACACGCCGATTTCGGTGACGAAGAGGTCGGCGTCAGGAATGCGGCTCTGGTCCAGGTCACGCGGCAGCATGGCGCGGTCCTGCACCGAAAAGCCGTGCAGGCTGGGGCAGCGGGCGAACAGTGAGCGGATCTTTGCCGCCACATCGGCCTCGAGCCGCACCAGCAGGGTGTCGGGGAGACCGGGCTTGAACTCGAATGTCTTCATCTGTAGGGCCTTCTCGTAACGCGATGTCGCTACGAATACTACAGACCTGCCGGAAAGCGCGACATCGGGGAATTCCCGAGCGCACTACAGCGGAAACCCGAGAACGAGAATTGCTACACGAATGTGAAAACCGCTACAGCAAAAGCTTAGTGCAGCGTCCTTGCGAAGGTGCGCCCGCGGAGGAGTTCCGAAGCGTCCGGTTCTTCCTCGAGGAGCTCTGCAAGCGTCCTGGCGATGTCCTGGAAGATCTCGCCGTACTGCTGCGCGGAGAGCCGCGGCGCGATGCCGACGTCGGAGACGAAGAGTTCGTCGTTCTCGCTGCGCACCGAAAATCCGCAGAGCTCCGGGCAGCGCTCGAAGAGCGACTCCACCTGTTGATCAAGCTGCGATTGGATTCTCATGGCTCTACCCTATTCCCCCGAGGTTGCGCGAGCCCTTCGCGTACCCGGGCCCGGCCGGGCTACGCTCCCTTTCTACAATGCCGTCGTGATGGCGCGACATCAGTCCAAGCTAAGCAGGCAGCGCTTACCCGTCGCTTACGGATTGCCCACTTGTGGCTTATCTTTACGATCCTTTTCCGGGAGGGGATGGCAAATGGGCAAATTCCTCATAACTCCGCACTTCCGACTCCATGAATGGGTCGCCGAAGACAAGGGGTATTTCAAGGCCGAGGGGCTGGATTACGAGTTCCGCGCCGCCTTCAAAGGCCAGGACTTGGCGAAGGCGCACGCCACGCCGAATAAGGTCGGCGCCTATCAGAACATCGAGGCCGGGCGCGACACCAACGTGAGCTGCGCCTGCCACTGGACGGTGAACGTCGCCGCCTCGAAGGGTCACGGCAAGATGTACGCGGACGCGTACTCGGTATCGCCGGCCGCGGTGTTCGTGCCACCGGAATCGCCGATCCGCACCCCGGCCGACCTGCGCGGCGTGCCGATCTCCGTCGGCCACCAATCGGGCAGCCACTACTCGACCATCCAGGCGCTCGAGCAGTACCTGCCGGCTTCCGACATCGATCTCTCCTTCGCCGACGGCATCCTCTTTTCCCGCCTGGAGAAACTGGTCGATCGCCAGGTGCCGGCGGCCTCGCTCTTCTCGGGGCCTTACTACTTCCTCGAGCAGCTCGGCTTCCGCAAAGTCATCGACACCACTTTCATGATGGCGGCGATGCTGAACAATGATCCCGATCCGGAGGACGTCAAGAAGTACTACCGCGCGCTACGCAAGGCGCAGCGCGACATCGACCTGCGCCCGGAGCTGCATACGCATCACTACCGCAAGGAATTCCCCGCGCGCTTCGTCGACCAGATGGACACCCGCCGCTGGGGACCGGGCGAGCGCATCGTGTTCGAGCCCTACACGAAGGAAGTGTTCGAGGAATCCTTCAAGTGGATCCGCGAGCACCACATCTTCGACGGCCAGGAGATGGGCGCTGGCAAATACGAGGAAGCCTGCGTTTCGCTAGCCCGATAGTCCGGCTAGTCGACGCCCCCGGCTGCGAGCGCCGCTTTGGCTTGCGGCGTAGCGAGGAAGCGCAGGAGTGCCGTGGCGCTCTCGCCATTCGCGGCATCGCGCATCGCTGACGCCACATAGACGTTGCGCTGCTGCACCTCGGACGGCAGCGGCGCGACCAAGTGCACGCCCTTCTTCGTGTACATCGTGATCTCTGGCAGCGGCCCGAACCCGATATCGCGCCGCTCGCTCTTGATCAGGTGCTCCATGACCTGCGCCGCGCTGTCGTAGCGCACGGTCTTGCGCTCGATGTCGCCGTAGACGCCGATCTTCTTCAGCATGCTCTCGATGTACTGGCCGCCGGTGGCGCGATTGAACACGACCGCATCGGCCGCGAGCAGCGCGCGCTTCATCGCGTCGACGCTTGAGACGTCCGGCAGCGGCGCGCCGGCGCGCACGGCGATGCCCTGCCCCACGCTGCCGAGCATCACGCGTTCGGGTCCCACGCGACCCTCCTTCGCGAAGGCGTCCATCACCGCCGGCGGCACGACGACGATGTCGAACTTGTCGCCCTTCGTGATGCGCTCCCGGACTTGCGGCGCCGTGTTGAAGGAAACCGTGGCGCGGTTGCCCGTCTCCTCCTCGAACTGTGCGAGCGCCGCGGCAAGCCCCGGCTCCACCGCCCCGGCGCTTAGGACCGTGACGTCTTTGCCTGCGGGCGCGTGCGCGCATCCGGCGATGGCGAGGCACAGCAAAGCGATACGCCAGGTCATGTTTCCTCCTTTATTGCGGCACGAAGCCGATGTCCTTCACCAGCTTGCCGTACTTCGCATAGTCGCTTCTTAGCAGCTCGCCGAAGTATTCCGGCGACTCGCCGACGATGATCAACCCGGCATTCACCAGCTTGTCGCCCACCTCGGGCTCGCGCATCGCGCGGTTGATCTCGGCGTTCAGCCTGAGCACCACCTCCCGCGGCGTCGCCGCCGGGGCCGCATAGCCGAACCAGCCGCCGGACTCGTAGCCCGGCACGTCCTCGGCCGCGGCCGGTGTTTCGGGCCACAGGACCGCGCGCGTCTTGCCGGTGGTCGCGAGAAGGCGCAGGCGGCCGGACTTGATGTGCGGCGTCATGCCGGTGATGCCATCGATGCCCGCCTGCACCTGGCCGCCCATGATGTCGGTGGCAATCGCCGCCGAGCCCTTGTACGGAATGTGCGTGTAGGTGAAGCCGCCCATAGTGCGCAGGTGCTCGAACGCGAGATGCGGGAAGCCGCCCTCGCCGTTGGTAGCGACGGTGAGCTTGCCCGGGTTCGCCTTGGCGTACACCACCATCTCACCGATGGTCTTGAACGGCGCGCCCGGGTTGGCGACGATCGCCAGATAGTTGGTGGTCGATACCGCGATCGGCGCGAAGTCCTTCAGCGGATCGTAGGGAACGTTCTTGCTCGTGTGCGGCAGCACCACCATGTTGCCGCCCTGCACGCAGGCGATGGTGTAGCCGTCGGCGGGCGATTTGGCGACGTAATCGAGGCCGAGCATGCCGCTTGCGCCGGGCCGGTTCTCGACGATCACCTGCTGGCCGAGGCGCTCTGCCATCTTCGGCGCAATCAGGCGCGACATGATGTCGGTGGTATTGCCCGGCGGAAACGGGATCACGATGCGGATCGGCTTCGCCGGATAGTTCTGCGCCTGCGCCATCGCGCACATTCCGAGCGTCAGCGCTGCCAGGATGGACCTTAGCATGCGAGCCTCCTAGTTCATCGGAATGACGGGCAGCAGCACGAAAGGCTGGCGCTCGAAATGCAGCGTCACCTTCCCGCCGAAGATCTTCGGCGGCCGGTCGGTCTCGTCATCGTGCGTGAACGGGCCGCAGCCCTTCATCGGGTTCTTCATGTTGGAAAGGCTCGCCGCCGGCTCGTCGTGCTCGTAGTCGCGCCCGCGGATACTGAGCGCGATGCGATAGCCCGCCGGCACCACGATGCAGGTCGGCCAGATCTCGATGTCGAGCTCGACCGGCTCGCCGGGCTTGAGCGGCTGCTTCTCATCGTGCGTGTGGTAGGGCCGATAGGGCCGCGAGCGCTCCCGGTCCAATTTCCTGTGGGATGCGCGCAGCCAGCCCTGGCCGACCGGCGTCTTCGGATCGAGCGCGCCCTGGAACAGCACCTCCTTGCCATCCGGCGCGAAGACGCGCAGCACGACGAAGAGATCCGCGTCCGCGGTTGCCGACGAGACGAAGAGCTTGAGCGCCGAGGGGCCGGTGAGCTCCATCTCCGCGCGCAGCGGCGGGGTCGAGAAGGTCAGTCCGTCACCCATCGGGTCGTAGCTCAGCGTACCGGCGGAGCTCGGTGCGTCGCGCGAAAGCTGCATGCCCTTCGGATCGAGGTAGTGCGGCGTCCATTTGGTGCGCGCGAGCGGCCACTCGTTCTCCGAGCGCATCACGAAGCGCTCGCCGGGCGAGCGCACGTTCAAGAGCACGCGCGACTGCCGGTCCCAGCCGTTGTCCTTGCCCTTCAGGAAATGGTCGAAGAAATCGAGCTGCAGCAGGCGCCCGTAGTCGGTATAGAACGGCGCCCAGTGGGAGCCGCCATGGACCTCGAGCCACTTTTGCTTCGAGGCGGCGCCGACGAAGCCTTCGAAATTGCCGCGCGTGTGCAGGCCCTGCCCGCCCCAGTTGGCCGCCGTGAGCAGCGGGATGCTGACCCTCGAGAGGTCGGCGCTGCGCTCGCGGTAGTAGGTATCGTCCATCTCGCGCGACAGGAACGCCTGCCACATGTCTTCCCGGTTTTTGGCGAGCTCGGCCTCGCCCAGCGTCTCGGGGCCGCAGGCCAGCTCGCCGGTGCTCGGGTTCTTCTTGCCGCGCTCGCCGACGCCGTGCTGCACCGTCTTCACCTGCATGTCCTGCCAGTTCTTGCGAAAGCTGCAGATGATGCCGCCATGGCGTGCGCTCTCGCGATAGGCGTCGTTCCAGCCCTCCCACACGCAGATCGCCGCGAGGTGCGGCGGCTGCGACGCGGCCGCGCGCCACTGGTTGCTCGCGTAGTAGGAAATGCCGTTCATGCCGATTTTTCCGCTCGACCAGGCTTGCGCCGCCGCCCACTCGATGCACAGGTGGATGTCGCGCGTCTCGCGCGCATTGTTGTGGCACAGGTAGCCCGGCGAGCGTCCGGCGCCGCGCGAATCGACGCGCACGCAAACGTAGCCGTCCGGCACCCACTTTTCCGGATCGACCACCTCCCAGTTGGCGTACCGGTTGGTGCTGCCCGCGACCGCGTCCGGATAGTCGCGCGCCATGATTTCCCAGGCGGTCTTGTACCCTTCCTGGAACGCGAGCCCCTTGCCGTAGGGGCCGTATGAAAGGATCACGGGATGGCGGCCTTCCGCCGCGGGGCGGAAGACGTCGGCGCGAAGCACCAGGCCGTCGTCCATCGCGATCGGCACGTCCCAGTCGATTTTCATTCCATCCTGGATCTGCGTTTCCGCCGCGCTCATGACCTGGGCACCTCGTGGCCGATTGCGAAGGCGGCAATTCTAGCGCGGGCAGCTCGGCCCGTTTTTCTTCGATGCTAAACTGTCATTGCACGTTGCGCGTTGGGAGGTTTTGTGGCCGAGCCCTACGTCCCCGCGCCGGGAGAACGGCCAATCCCGTCGGCGGGAAATTTTTTCAAGGCGGCGTTTCTCGTCGCCGCGATGCTTGCATCCTTTTTTGCGGTGCAATCCGGGGTGGAGGCGATCGAGGCGGTCGCGCCCGACTCGCGGCTCGCCGCGGCCTCGAAATGGCTCCTGGTCGCGGCGGCGGGGGTCTGGAGTTGCATGCTTCTCACCGGCATGGGCATCCTCGCGCACGACGCAGTGCACCGCGTCCTGTTCCGCACGCCGTTCTGGAACGAGCTGGGCGGGGGGCTCCTCTCGGCGCTGGCGATGCTGCCGTT
>DASWER010000567.1:0-2097 GCA_036394655.1 Burkholderiales bacterium | reverse complement strand
CGAAGCCGGCGTCTGGGTGATCGCCGAGACCGAGGACCTGCCGACCAAGCTCGCGAAGATCGTGGTCACCGACGAGCGCGGCCGCTTCCTGATTCCCGAGCTGCCGAAGGCGAATTACCTGGTCTGGGTGCGCGGCTATGGGCTGGTCGATTCCAAGAAGGTGAAGGCGACGCCGGGCAGGATCCTGCGCCTCAAGGCGAGCGTGGCGCCGAACGAAGGCTCGGCCGCGCAGTACTACCCGCCGATCTACTGGTACTCGATGCTCACGGTGCCCGACAAGAGCGAATTCCCGGTGGGCAAGGCCGCGAGCCAGATGGAATGGCTCAACGTCGTGAAGACCAACGGCTGCATTTCCTGCCATGCGCTCGGCACGGCGGCGACGCGCACCGTGCCGCGGGCGCTGGGCCAGTTCAAGTCATCGGAAGAGGCCTGGGCGCGGCGCATCACCTCGGGCCAGGCGATGACGCAGATGGTGAACGCGCTTGCCCGCAACGACACGCAGCGGATGCTGAAGCAGTTCGCCGACTGGACCGATCGCGTTGCCGCCGGCGAGCTGCCGGCGGCGCGCCCGCTGCGGCCGCAGGGCGTGGAGCGCAACATCGTGATCACGCTTTGGGACTGGAGCAATCCGAAGGCGTACCTGCACGACGAGGTGTCGACCGACAGGCGCAATCCGACGCTCAACGCCTACGGCAAGCTCTACGGCTCGACGGAGGAGAGCACCGACCTCGTGCCGGTGCTCGATCCGGCGAAGCATGTCGCCACCGAGATCGAGCACCCGGTGCGCGATCCGGAGACGCCCTCGTCCAGGGAGCATCCGATGGCGCCCTCGGCGTTCTGGGGCAAGGAGTCGATCTGGAACAGCCATACCACCACGCACAATCCGATGCTCGACGAGCGTGGCCGCGTCTGGTACACGGCGCGCGTGCGGCCGCCGCGCAATCCGGAGTTCTGCCGCAAAGGCTCGAGCCATCCCTCGGCCGAGGTGCTGCCGCTCGAGAACGCCAACCGCCACCTCTCGATGTTCGATCCGGCGAGCGGCAAGTTCACGCTGATCAGCACCTGCTTCAACACGCACCACCTGGCGTTCGCCGAGGATGCGAACAACACGCTGTGGACCAGCGCCGGCGGCTCGGCAAGCCCGGTGATCGGCTGGCTCAACCGCAAGCTGTTCGAAGAGACCGGCGATGAACAGCGCGCCCAGGGCTGGGCGCCGTTCGTGCTCGACACCAACGGCAACGGCAAGCGCGACGAATGGGTCGAGCCCGGCGAGGCGATCGATCCGGCGAAGGACAAGCGCGTGGTCACCGGCCTCTATAGCGTCGCGGTCAGTCCGGTCGACGGAACCGTCTGGGGCACCTCGCTCGGCTTTCCGGGCTACGTGGTGCGCGTGAATCCGGGTCCCGATCCGGCGCGCACCGCGCTCACCGAAATCTACGAGCCGCCGTTCCCCGGCTACGGGCCGCGCGGCGGCGACCTCGATCGCGACGGCGTGTTCTGGGCCTCGCTCTCGAGCGGGCATCTTGCGAGCTTCGACCGGCGCAAATGCTCGGGAGCCCTCAACGGTCCGAAGGCCACGGGCAAGCATTGCCCCGAGGGCTGGACGCTGTATGCGATGCCCGGTCCGCAATTCAGGAACGTCACCGATCCGGGCAGCGCGGAGGCGAGCTACTACACCTGGGTCGACCAGTTCGACACGCTCGGCCTCGGGCGCAACGTGCCGATCGCGACCGGCAATCTCAACGATGCGCTGCTCGCGCTGGTGGATGGCAAGTTCGTGGTGCTGCGCGTGCCATACCCGATCGGCTACTACACCAAGTGGCTCGACGGGCGCATCGACGATGCGAAGAAGGGCTGGAAGGGCCGGGGCCTGTGGTCCACCGTCTCGACGCGCGCGCCGTTCCACATGGAAGGCGGCAAGGGCACGCGGCCGAAGGTGGTGCGCTTCCAGCTTCGGCCGAACCCGCTTTCAGACTAGTTGTCGACCACCGCGACGACCTGAATCTCCACCAGCTGCTCGGGCTCGCCGAGCTCGAGTACCGCCATGTTGGTGGTGGTCGGCTTGTGGTTGTAGGGCGCGAAGTACGAGTTCACCAC
>DASWER010000566.1:0-2575 GCA_036394655.1 Burkholderiales bacterium | reverse complement strand
CCGGCGCGCTGCATCCGGTGCAAGCGGCCTTCGTCGAGCACGATGCCTACCAGTGCGGCTATTGCACCTCGGGCCAGATCATGTCGGCGGTCGCGCTGCTCGAGGAGCCCTGCGGGCCGAACGACGCCGACGTGCGCGAATGCATGAGCGGCAACATCTGTCGCTGCGGCGCCTATCCCAACATCGTCGCGGCGATCCAGCAGGCCCGCGGCAAACCCTAGTCCATGCAATCGTTCAAATTCCATCGCGTTGAGGACGCGCTCAGCGCTATCGCCGCCGGCGCGAAATCCGGGACGCGTTTCGTTGCGGGCGGCACGACGCTGCTCGACCTCATGAAGCTGAACGTCGAGCGGCCGGCGCAGGTCATCGACATCAGCCGCCTGCCGCTCGACAAGATCGCGCCGCTCGGCGACGGCGGGCTGAAGATCGGCGCGACGGTGCGCAATTCGGCGCTCGCGAACCACCCCATCGTGCAACGCGACTACGCGGTGCTCTCGCAGGCGCTGCTCGCCGGCGCATCGGGCCAGCTCAGGAACATGGCGACCACCGGCGGCAACCTGCTGCAGCGCACGCGCTGCATGTACTTCCGCGATACCGCAATGCCTTGCAACAAGCGCGAGCCGGGCAGCGGCTGCTCGGCTATCGGCGGCGCGAACCGGACGCTCGCCATCCTCGGCACGAGCGAGCATTGCATCGCCACCAATCCCTCCGACATGAACGTGGCGCTGGCGGCCCTCGAGGCGACGATTCACCTCCGGGGCG
Source organism: Burkholderiales bacterium (assembly GCA_036394655.1). Classification (GTDB taxonomy): domain Bacteria; phylum Pseudomonadota; class Gammaproteobacteria; order Burkholderiales; family SG8-39; genus SCGC-AG-212-J23. Next base: position 1,813 of record DASWER010000566.1, on the reverse strand, counting down.
TGAGCGGCGAGCGCCACATTCCCATCGCGGACTTTCACCGCCTGCCGGGCGACACGCCGCAGCGCGAGACGCTGCTCGAGCCGGGCGACCTGATCACGCACGTGACGCTGCCGCCGCCGATGCCTGGCAACCGGTCGCTGTATCTCAAGCTGCGCGACCGCGCCTCGTATGAATTCGCGCTCGCGTCGGCGGCCGTGGTGGTCAACGTCGAAAGCGGCAGGATCTCTCGCGCGCGCGTTGCCCTCGGCGGCGTGGGCACGAAACCCTGGAGGTCGACCGAGGCCGAAGAAGTGCTCGCCGGCCAGCCAGTCGGCGAGCCGGCCTTTCGCAGGGCGGCGGACGCCGCGCTGCGCGACGCCCGGCCGCAGAGCCAGAACGGCTTCAAGGTGGAGCTCGCGCGGCGCTGTCTCGTGCATGCATTGAAGCAGGCGACCCAATGACGTCCGTCATCGGAAAGAAGACGCCCCGCGTCGATGGCTCGCTTAAGGTCAGCGGCGGGGCGATGTACACGTCGGACCATCATTTCCCGGGCATGGTGTACGCGGTCCCGGTCTGCAGCACGATTGCGAACGGCGAGATCCTGGCCATCGACACCAGCGCCGCGGAGAAGATGCCCGGCGTTCGCGCGATCTTCCACCGCAGGAACATCGGCAAGCTCTCTCGCGCGACGGTCAATCACGAATTCGGCGCGGGCATGGTGCGGGTCGACGAGACGCGGGCCCCGCTCGAGGACGACATCGTCCGTTATTACGGGCAGTACGTGGCGCTGGCCGTCGCCGACACGTTTGCGCTGGCGAGCGCGGCCGCCGATGCGGTGAAGGTCGCCTACCGCGAGCACCCGCCGAACGTGGACCAGCGCCTGGCGCCCGAGACGAACAGGAAGGTGGAAAGCGAGCGCGGCAACGCGAAGAAGGCCTTCGCCGAAGCCGAGATCCGGGTGGACGAGACTTACGGCCTGCCGCCTGAGACGCACAATCCCATCGAGCTGCACGCTTCCGTCGCGCTGTGGGACGGATCGACGTTCACGCTGTACGAGACCTCGCAAGGGGTGATGAACCACCGCAACGTGCTGGCGCAGATGCTGGGCGTGCCGCAGGACAACGTCCGGGTCATCACGAAATTCCTGGGCTCGGGCTTCGGCGGCAAGCTGTGGCCGTGGACCCAGTCGGCGCTCGCGGCCGCCGCCGCGCGGCAGCTCGGCAAGCCGGTGAAGCTGGTGGTGAGCCGGCGGATGATGTTCCAGAGCGTCGGACACCGGCCGCGCGTACAGCAGCGCATCCGCCTGAGCGCAACGCGCGACGGAAGGCTGACCTCGCTGCGGCAGGACTGGGTGAACCACACCTCAATGCTCGACGACTACAAGGAGAACTGCGCCGAGGCCACGCCGCAGATGTACAGCGTCGCCAATCTGCGCATCACTTCGGCGCTGGCGCGACGCAATGTGGGTACGCCCACGCCGATGCGCGGACCCGGCGCGGTGCCGGGCCTTTGGGCGACCGAGTCGGCGATGGACGAGCTGGCGCTCGAGCTCGGCATGGACCCGATAGCGCTGCGCCTCGCCAACGAGCCGCAGATCGATGAAGGCTTGAACCTGCCGTTCTCTTCGCGCCACCTGAAGGAGTGCCTATCCACCGGCGCGGAGAAGTTCGGCTGGTCGAAGCGCGATCCTCGCGTGGCATCGATGAAGCGCGACGGCCTGACGCTCGGCTGGGGAATGGCGGCCTGCTCCTGGCAGGCGATGCGCTTCGCCTGCGCCGCGACGGTCGAGCTGCGCGACGACGGCACGGCTCGCGTGTCCTGCGCCACGCAGGAC
>DASWER010000565.1:0-3017 GCA_036394655.1 Burkholderiales bacterium | reverse complement strand
CATCAGGTCCTCGTACTGGTCCTTGAGCATGCGCTTCATCCAGTCGCCTTCCATCCAGCCGGGCGCGACCGCGTTGACGCGGATGTCGGGGCCGAGGTTCCAGGCGAGCGTCTTGGTGAGATTGACCACCGCGGCCTTGCTTGCGGCGTAGGGCAGCGGCTGCGGGCCGGGACGCAAGCCGACGATGCTCGCCGTGTTGACGACGCAGCCCTTCGATTCCTTGAGCATCGGCACGGCGGCGCGCGTCACCTGGAACAGGCCGCGCACATTGACCGCGAAGACGCGGTCCCATTCCTCCAGCGACAGCGTCTCGAGATCCTTCGGCTTCCACGCCGCGGTGGTGCCGGCGTTGTTGATCAGCACATCGAGGCGGCCGAAAGTCTTCTTCACCGTCTGCAGCATGGCGCGCACCGCGGGCTCATCGCTGACGTCGCAGCGCACCAGCAGCCGCTTGGCGCCGAGCTTCTCGGCCTGCGCGCCGGTTTCGCGCGCCGCCGCCTCGCTCGAGCTGTAGTTGATGGCGACGTCGTAGCCCGCGCGCGCGAGCGCGAGCACGGCGCTGCGGCCGATGCCGGTCGCGCCGCCGGTAATGAGCGCGGCTTTTCTGGACGTCATTCGGGGGCTGACTTACGATGCGATGGATCATTGTAAGCGAGGAGGAGCGCATGACCCGGGTCCTGCTATTGCTCGCCGCGGTGCTTGTAGCGGCGAACACCTATGCGCAGCAGTGGCCGGCGAAGCCGGTGCGCGTGATCGTCAACGTGGCACCCGGCGGCGTCGCCGACGTCACCGCGCGCGTGCTCGGCGCACGGCTCAGCGAGACGCTCGGCCAGCCGTTCGTCATCGAGAACCGCCCTGGCGGCGACGGCTATATCGGCTTCGAAGCGGTGACGCACTCGGATCCCGATGGCTACACCGTGGCGTACTCGCCCGGCTCGAGCATGATGATCGCGCCGCACATCGTGAAGCGCGCGGACCTCGATCCGATGAAGCTGCTGGTGCCGGTCGTAGCGACCGGCGGCGTCTCGCTCTACGTGCTTTTGCATCCGGGCGTGCCGGCGAACAACTACGAGGAGTTCCTCGCCTATGCGCGCGCGAATCCCGGCAAGCTCAACTACGGCACGCCGGGCAACGGCACCTCGCCGCATATCGCAACCGAGGTGTTCAACCGCGAGGCGAAGGTCAAGCTGAACCACGTTCCTTACAAGGGAGCGGGGCCCGCGCTGAACGATCTCCTCGGCGGGCAGATCCAGCTCGCCTTTGATCCGGGCGTCGGGCTGAACGCAGCCAGATCCGGGAAGCTGCGCATGGTGGCGGTCGCCGGCCCGGTGCGCCATCCGGATTTTCCGGATGTGCCGACGCTGGAAGAGAAGGGAATCAAGGGTGTCGACGGCGGTCCGCATTTCGGCTTCTACGCGCCGAGGGCGACTCCGCGCGAGGTGCTAGAGCGCCTGAACGCCGAGGTGCAGCGCGTAATGAAGGACCCGGTGGTGCTCGAGCGCTTCAAGGCGCTTTCGGTAAACCTCGCCGAGCCGATGACGCCCGACCAGTTCGCTACTTATGTGCGTGGGCAATACGCGCGCTACGCCAAGCTGCTTCCCGAGCTGAACATTGGACAGTAGCCTCATCAGCTGGGGTCAGGTCTTGAATTGCTGCATGCCCATGCGTCAATTCAAGACCTGACCCCATGAGCATGGACGATAAGAGCGGCATCGTTACTGGCGCGGAAGCCGTCCTGCGCCAGCTGCGCGCGATGGGCGTCGAGCGCATCTTTGCCTCCCCAGGCTCCGACTGGGCGCCGCTCTGGGAGGCGCTCGCCAGGCCATACGCTCCGGGCGAAGTGCCCGAATACATCTCCTCGCGCCACGAAGAGACCGCGGTCGGCATGGCGACCGGTTACGCCAAGGCGACCGGCAAGCTGCCGGCAATCGTGCTGCACACCACGGTCGGTGCGCTGCACGCGACCATGGCGATGCGCGCCGCGCTGCACGAGCGGATACCCATGGTCGTCATGGCTGGGGAGTCCATTTCGTTTGCAGAAGCGCCCGCGCCGCCCGCCGGGCGGCAATGGCTGCGCGTGCTCACCGACCTCGGCGGACCGGCGCGTCTCGTCGAGCCCACCGTGAAGTGGAGCTTCGGCCTCAATTCGTCGTTGATCCTGCCGCACACCATCCAGCGCGCCTGCCAGCTCGCGATGAGCGCGCCGCGCGGGCCGGTGTTCGTCTCGGTGCCGACCGAGATGCTGATGGAGACGATGAGCGCCGAGCCGCCGGCTGTTGCGGCGTTGCCTGCGCAACCGACGGCGAGCAGTGCCGCCATTGCCGAGCTGGCGCAGGCGCTCTCGGCCGCCAAGCGGCCGGTGATCGTCACGGAAGAGCTCGGACGCAACACGCGCGCGGTGGCCGAGCTGGTGCGCCTCGCCGAAGCGCTCGATGCGCCGGTGCTCGAGGGCTGGCATGGCGACTACGTCAACTTTCCGCGCGAGCATCCGCTGTACGCGGGCGTCGCGGTCGAGCCGCTGCACGATCTGCTGCGCGACGCCGACTTCGTGATCCTTGCCGAAGCGGTGGCCGGCTGGCATCCGCCCTCGGCGCTGCGCGATACCAAGGTCGCGGTGCTCGGCGAAGATCCGCTGCATCCGCATCTGCCGTTCTGGGGCTTCCGCGCCGACTACGTGCTGCCGGGCGATGTGGAATCCACGCTCGCGAGCCTTACCGGGGCATTGCGACCAAAAGCCAGGGGGGCGCCGCGCCATCGCTGGGCGCAACAGAAGGCCGAGCTCCGGAGCAAAGCGCGCGCTGCGGGCGAGGGCGCCACCATCACCGCGGCATGGGCGGCGCACGAGCTGAACGAAGTGCTGCCGCGCGACGCGATCCTAGTGAACGAGACCATCTCGCATCGCGGCGACCTGGTGCGGCTGCTCGAGCGCCTGCAGCCGGGCGCCTTCTACGAATCGAGCTACGGCGGCCTGGGCATGGGCCTTGGCACTGCGCTCGGCGTGAAGAATGCACTGCCCG
>DASWER010000564.1:0-1689 GCA_036394655.1 Burkholderiales bacterium | reverse complement strand
GGTCGCCTTCGCGTTCGGCTGCCTGGTGTACTCCTTCGTCGGGAACGATTTCTCGGTGCTCTACGTCGCGCTCAACTCGAACTCGGCGCTGCCGCTGCAGTACCGCATCGCCGGCGCGTGGGGCGGACACGAGGGATCGCTGCTCCTGTGGACGCTGATGCTGGGCGTATGGATGACCGCGGTGAGCCTCTTCAGCCGCCACCTGCCCGAGGAGATGGTGGCGCGCGTGCTCGGCGTCATGGGCCTCGTGAGCGCCGGCTTCCTCGCGTTCATGCTCTTCACTTCCAACCCGTTCGACCGCCTGCTGCCGGCGGCGGCCGACGGTCAGGACTTGAATCCGCTGCTGCAGGATCCGGGCATGGTGTTCCATCCGCCGATGCTGTACATGGGCTACGTCGGGTTTTCCGTTGCCTTCGCATTCGCGCTGGCCGCGCTGATTTCCGGCAGGCTCGACGCGACCTGGGCGCGCTGGTCGCGTCCCTGGACCACGGTGGCGTGGATGTTCCTCACGCTCGGCATCGCGCTCGGCTCGGGCTGGGCCTACTACGAGCTCGGCTGGGGCGGCTGGTGGTTCTGGGACCCGGTGGAGAACGCCTCCTTCATGCCGTGGCTCATCGGCACGGCGCTGATTCATTCGCTCGCCGTCACCGAAAAGCGCGGCGGCTTCAGGAGCTGGACGGTGCTGCTCGCGATCATCGCCTTCGGTCTATCGCTCCTCGGCACCTTCCTCGTGCGCTCGGGCGTGCTCACCTCGGTGCACGCCTTTGCCGTGGATCCGAGGCGCGGCATCTTCATCCTGGGGCTGTTCACCGTGCTGATCGGCGGCGCGCTGGCCCTCTACGCCTGGCGCACTTCGCGCATCGGCCTCGGCGGCGAGTTTGCGCCGGTGTCGCGCGAGTCGTTCCTGCTCGCGAACAACGTGCTGCTGGTGGCGGCTGCGGGCGCCGTCTTTCTCGGCACGCTGTACCCATTGCTCATCGATGCGCTCGGCGCCGGCAAAATCTCGGTCGGACCGCCGTACTTCGAGAGCGTGTTCGTGCCGCTGATGGCGCCGGCGCTTTTCCTGATGGGCGTCGGGCCGCTCGCGCGCTGGAAGCACACCACCATCCCGGAGCTCGCGGTGCTCTTGCGCTGGGCGCTCGCCGTGAGCCTGGCCGTCGGCCTGCTGCTGCCGCTCGCCTTCGGGCAGTGGCACGCGCTCACCGGCTTTGCGCTCGCGCTCGCCGTCTGGATCGTCGCCACCGCGCTCATCAGCCTGAAGAAGCGCCCGCGCGGCTCGCGCGCCCATCTCGGCATGGTGACCGCGCACATCGGCGTCGCGGTGTTCGTCGTCGGCGTCACGTTGGTGAAGACCTACGAGAGCGACAAGGACCTGAAGATGAAGCCCGGCGACACCGTGTCGCTCGCCGGTTACCTGTTCCGGCTCGACCAGGTCACCAACGTCAAAGGCCCGAACTACGTCGCAGCGCGCGCCAAGGTCTTGGTAACGCGCAATGGCGAAGCCATCACCGTGATGTATCCGGAGAAACGCCTGTACGTCGTGCAGAACATGCCGATGACCGAGGCCGCGATCGATCCCGGCCCGACGCGCGATCTCTACGTGTCGCTCGGCGATCCGTTCGACGACGGCTCGTGGCTGGTGAAAGTGCAGCACAAGCCTTTCATCGACTGGATCTGGGTCGGCTGCCT
>DASWER010000563.1:0-6559 GCA_036394655.1 Burkholderiales bacterium | reverse complement strand
CGCCGGATACGCCGAGGCGCCGAGCGCGACCGTCATGTAGCCCAGCTGCGACAGCGTCGAGTAGGCCACCACGCGCTTGATGTCGAACTGGGTCAGCGCCACCAGGCCCATGAACAGGGCCGTGATCGCGCCGATCACCAGGACTACCGATCTTGCCGTTTCACTCAATTCATACAGGGGCGACATCCGCGCGACCATGAAGATGCCCGCGGTCACCATGGTGGCGGCGTGGATCAGCGCCGAGATCGGCGTCGGGCCTTCCATCGAATCGGGCAGCCAGACGTGCAGCGGGAACTGCGCGCTCTTGCCCATGGCGCCGATGAACAGCAGGATGCAGATCAGCGTCATGTCGGCGTCACTCTTGGGCGCCTGGGCGAACACGGTGGCGTAGTCGAGCGAGCCGAAGTTCGCCAGGATCAGCGCGATGCCGAGGACGAAGCCGAAGTCGCCGACGCGGTTGACCAGGAACGCCTTGAGGCTCGCGTAGATCGCGCTCTCGCGCGTGTACCAGAAGCCGACCAGCAGATAGGACACCAGGCCCACCGCCTCCCAGCCGAAGAACAGCTGCACGAAGTTGTTCGCCATCACCAGCATCAGCATCGAGAAGGTGAACAGCGAGATATAGGAGAAGAAGCGCTTGTAGCCCGGGTCCTCGGCCATGTAGCCGATGGTGTAGACGTGCACCATCAGCGACACGAAGGTGACCACGATCATCATCAGCGCCGTCAGCCGGTCGATGAGGAAGCCGATCTCGAAGCGCGTATCGGCGACGGTGAGCCAGGTGTAGACCGTGCCGTTGTAGGTATTGCCCTTCAGCACGTCGGCGAATATCACGCACGACGCGAGGAACGACAGCAGCACGGAGAAGATCGTCACGCTGTGCGCGCCCTGGCGTGTGAGCCAGCGCCCGCCGAGCCCGGCGATGATCGCGCCCAGCAGCGGCGCGAAGGGCACGATGAGATAGAGCTCTTTCATCCCTTCAAGCTGTCCAGGTCCTCGACGTCGATGGTGTTCAGGTTCCTGAACAGCACCACCAGGATCGCCAGGCCGATCGCCGATTCCGCTGCGGCGACCGTCAGGATGAAGAACACGAACACCTGCCCGGCGGCGTTGCCGAGGAAGTGCGAGAAGGCGATGAAGTTGAGGTTGACCGCGAGCAGCATCAGCTCGATCGCCATCAAGAGCACGATCAGGTTGCGCCGGTTGAGGAAGATGCCGACCACGCTGATCGCGAACAGGATCGCGGCGAGCACCAGGTAGTGCGAGAGCTCGAGCGGCGTCATTCTTTCTCCGACGGCATCGATACCAGCCGCACGCGTTCCTCTCTTCTGGCTCTGACCTGGAGAGCAGGGTCCTGCGAGCGCGTGTCCTTGCGCCGGCGCAGCGTGAGCGCGATGGCGGCGATGATTGCCACGAGCAGGATCACCGCCGCGATCTCGAAGGCATAGGCGTAGTCGGTATAGAGGAGCAGGCCCAGCGCCTTGGTGTTGCTATAGCGCGCCGTTACCACCGCCGGCGTGGTGGTGCCGAAGTAGTGGTAAGCCACCACCGTGATCATCTCCCACACCAGGATCACGCCCACCACCAGCGCGAGCGGCAGGTTGCGCCAGAAGCCTTCGCGCACGCGCTCGAGGTTGATGTCGAGCATCATCACCACGAAGAGGAACAGCACCATCACCGCGCCGACGTAGACCACGACCAGGGCGATGGCGAGGAACTCCGCGCGCAGCAGCAGCCACAGGCCCGCCGCGGTAAAGAAGGCGAGCACCAGGAACAGCGCCCCGTGCACCGGGTTGCGCGCGGTGATCACGCGCAGCCCAGACAACAGCAAAACCGCGCCAAAGGCGTAAAAGATCGCGTTCTCGAACATTCTTCTTTCTTCTAACGGAAGCGGGCGTCTTCTTCCCGGTCCCGGGCTATCTGCTCCTCGTAACGATCCCCCACGGCGAGCAGCATGGGCTTGGTGTAGTACAAGTCCCCCCTCCTCTCGCCGTGGTACTCCAGAATCCGCGTCTCGACGATCGCGTCGACCGGGCAGGCCTCCTCGCAGAAGCCGCAGAAAATGCATTTGGTGAGGTCGATGTCGTAGCGCGTGGTGCGCCGCGTGCCGTCCTCACGCTGCTCCGACTCGATGTGGATGGCGAGCGCCGGGCACACCGCCTCGCACAGCTTGCAGGCGATGCAGCGCTCTTCGCCGTTCGGATAGCGGCGCAGTGCGTGCAGGCCGCGAAAGCGCGGGCTCATCGGCGTCTTCTCTTCCGGGAACTGCACCGTGATCTTGCGTGCGAAGAGATGCCGTCCGGTGAGCGCCATGCCGCGCAAGAGCTCGAGCAGCAGGAAGCTGCGGAAGAAGTCGTAGATGCGAGTCATGCCTTTGCCCCCCTGATAAGGGGGGTGGCACGAAGTGCCGGGGGGTTTGATTTTCTGAAAATCGAAAACCCCCCGCTCGCGGAGCTCGCTTCCCCCCTTATCAGGGGGGCGGAAAAGCGAAGATGGCTCATTTCCATATATTCCAAGGCGTCTGCATCCACAGGCCGATCACGGCGATCCAGACCAGCGTCAGCGGGATGAACACTTTCCAGCCCAGGCGCATGATCTGGTCGTAGCGGTAGCGCGGGAACGTGGCGCGGATCCAGAGGAACATCGACACGATCACGAAGATCTTGAGAAGCAGCCAGCCGATCGGCGGGATCCAGTTGAGCACCACCGAGTCGATCGGCGCCTGCCAGCCGCCGAAGAACATCACCGCCGTCAGCGTGCTGATCAGCAGCATGTTCATGTACTCGGCCATGAAGAACAGCGCGAACGTCATGCCCGAGTACTCGATCATGTGGCCGGCGACGATCTCCGATTCGCCTTCCACCACGTCGAACGGCGCGCGATTGGTCTCGGCGACGCCGGAGACGAAGTACACCACCAGCATCGGCAGCAGCGGCAGCCAGTTCCACGACAGGAACGTAAGGCCCATCGCGGCGAAGGTGCCGCGGCCCTGGGCGTAGACGATGTCCGAAAGATTCAGGCTGCCCGAGACCATCAGCACCACGACCAGGGCAAAGCCCATGGCGAGCTCGTACGAAACCATCTGCGCCGCCGAGCGCATCGCGCCGAGGAAGGCGTACTTCGAGTTCGAGGCCCAGCCGGCGACGATCACGCCGTAAACCCCCATCGACGAGAGCGCCATGATGTAGAGCAGCCCGGCGTTGATGTCCGCGAGCACGATGTCGGGCGAGAACGGGATCACCGCCCAGGCGGCGATCGCCGGCACGATCATCAGCACCGGCGCGAGCACGAACAGCGCCTTGTTGGCGTTGGTCGGAAGGATGATCTCCTTGAACAGCAGCTTCACGCCGTCCGCGATCGGCTGCAGCAGGCCGAACGGACCGACGCGATTCGGTCCGATGCGGATCTGGATCCAGCCGATGAGCTTGCGCTCCCACAGCGTGAGGTAGGCGACCGCGAGCATCAGCGGCACCACGATCGCGACGATGAAGGCAAGATTCGTTACCGTCGCGTACGTGGCGGGCCCCCAAGTGGTCCCGAGGCGCGCGCTGCTGAAAGTGAAGAGCCAATCGAGCATTAGTGGATATAAATCATCAAATCACGCGGCCTGCTGCGCCACGGCTTTTTCCACCGTCACCGCGCCGAACATGGCGCCCAGATGTGCCGTGCTGCGATGTCCGGCGGCCACGCGCACGCAACCGTCCGGCAGCTTTTCGTCCAGCCCGGCCATCAGGCGCGCTTCGCCCCCGCCCTGCTTCACCAGCACGAACTGGCCGCGGCTGACGCCGAGCTCGCGCATCAGGCGCGCGTTCATCCATGCGCGCGGCGACTGCGCTTCCCGCGTCTTTTGCAGCGGCGGCGAGCGCCGCACCAGCGGATCGGCAAAGTAGATCGGTACGTCGGCGATGCGCTCGATGCCCGGCGACTGGGGGGACGAACCGCTGCCAGCGGTGATCTGGTTCGAGCACAGCGTCGCGATGTCCTTGCCCTCGAGGCACGCGCGCCGCACTTCCTCGATGGTGTCGAACTCGACGCCCTTCCTGCCCAGCAGCGTGCCCAGCACGCGCAGCACCTTCCAGCCCGGGCGTGTCTCGCCGAGCGGATTCACCGTGGCATAGAAGCTTTGCGCGCGGCCTTCGATACTGACAAAGGTGCCCGCGGTCTCGGTAAACGGCGCGATCGGCAGCACGGCGTGCGCGTAATCGAGCCCAGTCTTCCAGGGCGAGAGCTGCACCGCGAACTGCGCGTCGCGCAGCGCCATGAGCGCGGCCTGCGGATTGGCGCAATCGAGCTCGGGCTCGGCGCCGAGCAGCACGATCGCCTTTTTCCTAAGGACATCTGCCACCGTGCCACCTGCAGGCAGGCCGGCGAGGTAGCCACCGACTGAATTTGCCGCTTCGCCGATGAAGCCGAGCTTCACATTTGTAACCTGAGCGAGTGCCTGCGCCGCGGCATGGATCGCGGCCGCCTGGGGATGGTGCTCGGCCCAGGCGCCGATAAGAACAGCGGCATTCTTTCCGCCCTTGAGCGCATCGGCGAAGCCGGCGATGGAGGACGCGAGCTGGGACGGCGGCACGATCTTGCGGCTGGCGATCGGCATCAGCCAGTCGTCATCCACGCTGTGCAGCATATGGATCTGGGCGCGGCGCTTGGCGGCCTGGCGCAGGCGGTGCGCGATCAGCGGGCTTTCCTTGCGCAGGAACGAGCCGATCACCAGCACGCGGTCGAGGCTCTCGAGCTCCGGGATCGTCATGCCAAGCCAGGGAATGCCCTGGCGCTTGCCGTCCGCGGAGAAGTCGGAATGGCGCAGGCGGAAATCCGCCGTGCCGAGCTTGCCGGCGAGATAGAGCTCTTCCAGCGTGGACTGCGGCGACGCCAGCACGCCGAGGTCTTTGCCCTTCAGGCCAGCGACGACGAAGTCGATCGCCTCGTGCCAGTCGACTTCCTGCCAGTCGTTGCCCTTGCGGATCAACGGGCGCTGCAGGCGGTCCGGGGAATTGACGCCTTCGTAGGAGAAGCGGTCCTTGTCGGAGAGCCAGCACTCGTTGATCGCTTCGTTCTCGAGCGGCAGCACGCGCATGACGCGGTTCTGCTTGACCTGAACCACCAGGTTCGAGCCCAGCGCATCGTGCGGCGCTACCGACTTGCGCCGTGAAAGCTCCCAGGTGCGCGCGGAATAGCGGAACGGCTCCGAGGTGAGCGCGCCCACCGGGCAGAGATCGATCATGTTGCCCGAGAGCTCGGAGTCGACTGCCTTGCCGACGAAGGAGACGATCTCCGCGTTCTCGCCGCGCCCGGCCAAGCCGAGCTCCATGACGCCGGCGATCTCCTGGCCGAAACGCACGCAGCGCGTGCACTGGATGCAGCGGCTCATCTCCTCGGCCGCTACGAGTGGACCGAGCTCTTTTCGCAGCACCACGCGCTTCTGCTCCGCGTAGCGCGAATTGCTCGTGCCATAGCCCACCGCCAGGTCCTGCAGCTGGCACTCGCCGCCCTGGTCGCAGATCGGGCAGTCGAGCGGATGGTTGATCAGCAGGAACTCCATGACGCCGTTCTGCGCCTTCTTCGCCGCCGGCGAATGCGTCCAGACCTTCATGCCGTCGGTGACCGGCGTCGCGCAGGCGGGCAGCGGCTTCGGCGCCTTCTCGACCTCGACCAGGCACATGCGGCAGTTGGCGGCGATCGAGAGCTTCTTGTGGTAGCAGAAGTGCGGCACATAGACGCCGAGCTTGTTGGTGGCGTCCATCACGGTCGAGCCGTGCGGCACTTCGACCGCTTTGCCGTCGACTTCGAGCTTGAGGTTGGCCATCAGGCGGCCTCCGCCAGGTGCGGCTCGTGCGGCTCATGGCGCGCGCCGGAGCGGCCCCAGAGGGGCTCGATTTCTCCGCGGACCAGGCACTCGCGGTGCTCGATGTGATGCACGAACTCGTCGCGGAAGTGCTTGATGAAGCTCTTCACCGGCAGCGCCGCGGCATCGCCCAAAGCGCAGATGGTGCGCCCGGCGATGTTGTCGGCGACGTTGTCGAGCAGTGCCAGGTCTTCCATGCGGCCGAGGCCCTCCTCGATGCGATGCACGACGCGATACAGCCAGCCCGTGCCCTCGCGGCAAGGCGTGCACTGGCCGCAGGATTCCTCGAAGTAGAAGTAGGACAGCCGCTCGAGCGCGCGCACCATGCAGGTCCGGTCGTCCATCACGATCACGGCGCCGGAGCCGAGCATCGAGCCGGCCTTGGCGATCGAGTCGTAGTCCATATCGGTCTTCATCATGAGCTCGGCAGGCAGCACCGGCATCGACGAGCCGCCGGGAATCACCGCCTTGAGCTTGCGCCCGGGCAGCACGCCGCCCGCCATCTCGAGCAGCTTGGCGAACGGGGTCCCCAGGCGCACTTCGAAATTGCCCGGACGCTGCACGTGGCCAGTCACCGAGAACAGCTTGGTGCCGCCGTTGTTCGGCTTGCCCAGTGCCAGGAAAGCGTCGCCGCCATTGCGCACGATCCAGGGCACGGCGGCGAAGGTCTCCGTGTTATTGATCGTGGTCGGCTTGCCATACAGCCCGTAG
>DASWER010000562.1:0-4463 GCA_036394655.1 Burkholderiales bacterium | reverse complement strand
GTTCTTCCGCACGGTGGTGAACACCATCGTGTTTCTGCTGGTCGCCGTAAACCTCAAGTTCATGCTGGCGCTGTTCCTCTCGGGGTTCTTCGTGCACGAGCGCCGCTGGATCCGCTGGCTGTCGGTGATCTTCATCATCCCGTGGGCGGTGCCGGCGATCCCGACCATCTTCTCGATCCGCTTCATGCTCAATCCCGAGTGGGGCATCGTCAACTCGCTCATCTTTCGTTTCACTGGCCAGGACGGGCCCAACTGGCTCAACGACCCAACGCTCGGCCTATCCATGGCGATGCTGGTGCACATCTGGAAGGCGCTGCCGTTCTGGACGCTGATCCTGATGGCCGGGCGGCTGGCGATTCCGCGCGAGCAGTACGAGGCGGCGAGCGTCGACGGCGCGAGCGCGTGGCAGAAATTCAAGTACGTCACCTGGCCGTCGATCCGCACGCTGTACCTGACTTCCACCTTGTTGAGCATGATCTGGACGCTCGGCGACTTCAACAGCGTCTACCTCCTCACCGGCGGCGGACCGGCGGATCTCACGCACGTGCTCGCGACGCTCGGCATCCGCTACATCCGGCTCGACCAGGTCGACCAGGCGATGGCGACCATCGTGGTGGCGCTGCCGTTCGTCCTGCCCCTGGTTTACTTCATGATGAAGCGCCTCTCCGTAGATGAATAAATTCGTCAGAGAGGCCAAGTTGTGGCTGATCGCCATCCCGATCCTGCTGTGGACGCTGCTGCCGATCTATCACATCTTCCTTTTCTCGATCTCGACCAAGGACTCGGCCTTCTCCGGCGCGCTGTGGCCGGCGAAGCCCACGCTGCACAACTTCGTCGTGGTGTTCCGCCAGGAGCACTTCTACCTGCACCACTTCTGGGAGCAGATCTGGAACTCGCTCTGGATCGCGGTGGCGGTCGGCGTGCTGACGCTCGCGGTGGCGACCTGCGCGGCGTTCGCGATCAGCCGGTTGAAAGTCAGAGGCGGGCGCATCGTGATGAACGCCGCGCTCTTCACGTATTTCATCCCGGCGGCGTTCCTCGCGGTGCCGATGTACAAGGCGATGGGCACGTACGGCCTGCTCAACAGCCGCTGGTCGCTGGTGCTGGCGATGGTCACCCTCGCCTCGCCCTATGCGATCTGGGTGCTGAAGCAGGCCTCGGACAAGCTGCCCTGGGAGCTCGATGAGGCGGCGCGCATCGACGGCGCGACGCCGCTGCAGCTCTTTCGCCTGGTCTATGTGCCGCTGATGATGCCGTCGCTGGTGGCGATCGGCACCTATGCGCTGATCCTCGCCTGGAACGAATACCTGTACGCGTTCCTGCTGTTGTCGCACGAGAACACCATCCCGCTCGCCGTCGGCCTGGGCCACTTCCTGGCATCGGATGACTCGCCCTGGGAGCTTTTGATGGCGACCGCGCTGGTCTACGCGCTGCCGCCGGCGGCGATCTACTACGCGTTCCGGCGCTACATGGTCGGCGGCCTGACCGCCGGAGCAGTGAAGGCCTGATGGCCACAGTCGCCTTTCGCGAGGTGCAGAAGTCCTTCGGCGCCACCAAGGTGCTGCACGGCATCTCGCTCGACATCGCCGAGGGCGAGTTCATGGTGCTGGTCGGGCCTTCGGGCTGCGGCAAGTCGACGCTGCTGCGCATGCTGGCCGGCCTCGAGGACATCGGCGCCGGCCAGATCGCGATCGACGGCCGCGTGGTGAACGACGTCGACTCCAAGGACCGCGACATCGCGATGGTGTTCCAGAGCTACGCGCTCTACCCGCACATGACGGTGCGCGACAACATGGGCTTCTCGCTCAAGCTGCGCAAGGAGAAGCAGGACCTGATCGACGAGCGCGTCGCCACGGCGGCGAAGATCCTCAACCTGGAGCCCTACCTGCAGCGCTATCCGCGCGAGCTCTCCGGCGGGCAGCGCCAGCGCGTGGCGATGGGTCGCGCCATCGTGCGCGATCCGAAGGTGTTCCTGTTCGACGAGCCGCTCTCCAATCTCGACGCCAAGCTGCGCGTGGCGATGCGCGCCGAGATCAAGGCGCTGCACCAGCGCCTGAAGACCACCACGGTCTACGTGACGCACGACCAGATCGAAGCCATGACCATGGCCGACCGCATCGCGGTGATGCACGACGGCAGGATCGAGCAGCTCGGCGAGCCGCTCGAGCTCTACGACCGGCCGACGACCCTGTTCGTCGCGCAGTTCATCGGCTCGCCGGCGATGAACGTGTTCGACGGCATCGTCGAAGGCGGCGCGGTGGAGGCGCTGGGCGCGCGCTGGCCCGCGCGCGGCGGCAGCGAGGGACAAAAGGTCAAATACGGCATCCGCCCGGAGCACCTGGAGCCGGCGGCCTCGGGAATCGCGGCGGAAGTGATCGTGGTCGAGCCGATGGGCGCCGAGACCGAGCTCTTGGTGAAGATCGCCGAGACCTCGCTCACCGTCATGACGCGCGGGCGCTCGAACGCCGGACCCGGCGAGCGCATCTTCCTGGCGCCCCAGGCGGTGCATGCGCACCTCTTTGATGCGGCCAGCGGACAGCGAATCACGACGTAGAATCCACGCATGGCAAAGAAAGAAGGTGAATGGGCTTTTCCGGTCGAGATGCGGCCGCGGGCCGAGGAATGGCGCTTCGACCTCGAGCACGCGCTCGATGCAGTGGTCGGGGTGCGCGCCGAGATCCCTGAGGACGCGTTCACCTCGCAGATCCTCGGCACCGAGCGCGCCGGCAGCGGCGTGGTGATCCGCGAAGACGGCCTGGTGCTCACCATCGGCTATCTCATCACCGAGGCGAGCACCATCTGGCTCACCACCAACCAGGGCCACGTGGTCGGCGGCTTTCCGGTCGCCTATGACCAGACCACCGGCTTCGGCCTGGTGCAACCGCTGGGCAAGCTCGGCGTGCCGCCGATCGAGCGCGGCAGCATCAGCGCGTGCCGCGTCGGCGAGAACGTCGTCATGGCCGGCCACGGCGGCGCCGCGCACTCGCTCAAGGCGACGGTGTTCGCCAAGCGCGAGTTCGCCGGCTACTGGGAATACGTGCTCGATGAAGCGGTGTTCATCACGCCCGCGCATCCGCAGTGGGGCGGCGCGGCGCTGATCGGCGCCGAAGGCAAGCTGCTCGGCATCGGCTCGCTGCTGGTGCAGGAGAAGATCGACGCCGGCACCATCCAGGGCAACATGATCGTGCCGATCGACATCCTCGCGCCGGTGCTCGACGACATGGTGAAGCTCGGCCGGCCGAACCGCCCGCCGCGCCCCTGGCTCGGCCTCTACGTCACCGAAGCCGGCCCGCGGCTGGTCGTCGCCGGCCTCGCCTCAGACGGACCGGCGGAGCAAGCCGGCGTGAAAATCGGCGACGCGGTGCTCGACGTCGCCGGCGCCAAGCCCACCAGCCTCGCCGATCTCTTCCGGCGCATCTGGGCCTGCGGCAATGCCGGCGCGCGCGTGCCGATGAAGGTCCTGCGCGAAACCGCGACCAAGGAGTTCGTGGTCAGCTCAGCCGACCGTGCCGACTTCCTCAAGAAGCCGCACCTGCACTAAAACAAATCGGGGTCAGACCCCTGCAGGTTTGCGATGCCGGTCCTGTCGACGCGCGTTCGCTCCTTTGGCGATCCGACTGGATGGCCGGCATTCGTCGCCATGCGAATGGCGTCGATCACCGCCGGATGCAGCGTTTCCTCGAGCAGCGCGCGGTAAGCAGTCGCGCGGCCTCGTAACTCGCTCGCCAGCGCGACGAATTCCGCGTGCGGCGAAAGCATGGAATCGATCCGCGCTCCGGTATTGGACGCATAGCTGGACCAGGGATACAGGCCGGGATGGGGAACGATTCGGGCGCGCACCGGATTGAGCTCGATGTAGCGGTAGCAGGCGATGAGGTAATGCGCGGAGTCCACGACGCAGGATCGAAATCGGCCTTCCCAGAGGGTGCCGGTCCTGCCATAGCGCTTGTTGAAATACTGTGCATAGCGCTGTCCGAGCCGCTTCATGAGCTGCGCGCACGAGTCCGCGAGCTTGGGTGTCAGGAGCAGATGCACGTGATTCGGCATCAGGCAATACGCGTGGAGCGCGCAGCCGAGCTCCGCTGACAGATGCCGCAGTTGGGCAAGATAAAGGAGGTAGTCGCTTTCGTGCCTGAAGCACGGCGCGCGGTTGTTGCCTCGCTGGATGAGGTGGACGGCGACCTCGGGCACGAGGAGTCGCGGCTGTCGGGCCATGACCCGACAACGACCGAGGTTGGACAGCCGTTGACCGACGACAGGGGTCTGACCCCAATTAGTGCTTGGGGATGAACTCCAGGACGGCGCGGTTGAAGATCTCGGGTTGCTCCCAGTACGCGGAGTGGCCGCACTCCGGAACGACGAGCGATTCGCAGCCGCGGATGCGCGCGGCGAAGAGCCGCAGCACCGACGGTGGCATGTACAGGTCGGCGTCGCCGGTGAGCAGCAGCGTCGGCAGCCTGATC
>DASWER010000561.1:0-1899 GCA_036394655.1 Burkholderiales bacterium | reverse complement strand
ATCAACCCGCACGTCTTCGCCAAAGTGCCGTTCGATACCGTGCGCGATTTCGCGCCGGTCACCAAGCTCGGCGATGCCACGCTGATCCTGGTTGCGCATCCGTCGGTGCCGGCGAGGAACCTGGGCCAGCTGCTCGAGCTGGCGAAGAGTAAATCGTTCGCCTATGGCACCTCGGGCACCGGCGGCACGCCGCACCTCGCCGGCGAGCTGCTCAAGCAGCGCACCGGCGCGCAGCTCGAGCACATTCCCTACAAAGGCGGCGGCCAGGCGATCACCGATGTGGTCGGCGGCCAGATCCCGCTGGTCTTCACCGCCATCGCCACCGCGCAGCAGTACGTGCGCACTGGGCGCCTGGTGGCCATCGCGGTGCCGAGCGCGAAGCGCTCGAGTGCGCTGCCCGAAGTCGCCACCTTCCAGGAGAGCGGGCTCGCCGGCTTCGACGTCTCCTCGTGGGTCGGCATCTTCGCGCCGGCGAAGACGCCCGCGCCGGTGGTGGAGAAGCTCAACCGCGAGCTCGAGGCGGCGCTGAGGACGCCGTTCGTGCGCGAGCGCTACGCGACGCTCGGCATCGAGCCGGTCGGCAACACGCCGGCGCAGTTCGGCGGGCAGGTGCGCGCCGACCTCGCGCGCTGGGCCGAAGTCGTGAAGGCGGCAAACGTCAAAGTCGACTGAAATTCGGGGCCGGGACCGCAATTAATTGTGGTCCTGACCCCGAATTATTTTGAACCTAGGGTGCCACGATTGCCTCGCGCTGGCCACTTTTCTCAAGCGACGCGGCGACGAAGCCCGAGGCCTTCATCTCGTCGATGAAGTCGCGCACGTAGCGCGCGGCGAGCGGGCGGCCGCGCGGCACGGCCATCGCCTGCTCGATCACCATGAAGCGCCCCGGCAGCACGCGCACCTCGGGATGCGTGGCGGCGTATTCCACCAGCGGCGCCTTGACGCCGGCGAGCGCGTCGAGGCGATCGCTGACGAAGAGGTCGACCGACGCCGCCGGGCTCGGCGCACGGACGAGCTGTGCCCGCTTAAGGACGCGAGACAGGTAAAGATCGTAGGCGCTGCCGCGCGACACCGAGATGCGCACGCCTTCGCGCTCGACGTCCTCGATCGTCTTCAGCGGCGAATTGGCCGGCACCACGTAGCCGCCTTCGATGATCACGTAGGGCGGGCTGAACTCGATGTCCTTCGCGCGCTCGGGATCGCGCGCCACGAACGCGATGTCCCAGCGGCCGCTCTTCGCGTCGCCCGTCACCTTGCCCGCAGCGTCGTAGGTCACGAGCTCGAGCGGCACGCCGAGCCTGCGCGCGAGCTCGCGCGCCAGGTCGACCGACACGCCGCGCCCCTCGGAACCTGAGGGCTCGCGCTGCGCGAGGACCGAGTTGCCGTAGTTGATGGCGGCGCGCAGCGTGCCGGTGGGCGCGAGGTCGCGCACCACGTCGGGCGCTACGACCTCCGGCATGACGCTGCAGCCGGCGAGCATTGCCAAACCCAGGAGGAGAGTGCGCAGCATGGTCAGCGCTTCTTCGCCACGCCTTCCGCCGAGCAGGGCGTTTCGTTCGAGCAGCGATCGCCGATCACGCCGATCGCCTGGATCTCGATCTCGATGCCCGGCCGGGCGAAGTTGGTCACGGTGAGCAGCGCGCTGCCCGGATAGTTGCCGTTCTGGAACATTTCCTTCCGCATCTCGACGAAGCGATCGCCATAGCGCGACTCCTTGATGAACACCGTCATCGAGACCACGTTGGCGAGGCTGCCGCCGGCGCGCTTGAGCACCGCGTCGACCTGCGAGAACACCTGCTTCACCTGCGCCTCGAAGTTGTTGGCGATGTCGGCGCCCGCGTTGTCGCGCGTGGCGGTCTGCCCCGCGACCCAGACGATCTTGCCGCCCTCGGTGATCAC
>DASWER010000560.1:0-12498 GCA_036394655.1 Burkholderiales bacterium | reverse complement strand
CGCCGGCGCGCAGCACCTTCGGCGACCAGGGATCGGCGCACTGGCGGTCGAGGATGACTTCGCCGGCACCGAACGCCGCTGCGCTGCGCACGATGGCGCCGACATTGCCGGCGTCCTGGACGCCCTCGAGGAATACGGCTGAGCCCTTGCGGCGCAGCTCGGGTATCGCCAGCTCGGCGGCGACGCCCACCGGCGTTTCGGCATCGGCAACGGCGTTGAACGCGGATTCGGAAAGCACCACGGGCGCGCAGCCGCTCCGCGCCATGAGCTGGCGAATCTCCGGCTTGGCCAGCGCGGCGTCGGTGCCGAACACCGCGATGGGCTGGAGGCCGGCGCCGAGAGCCGCGGCCAGGAGGTGCGGGCCTTCGATGACCAGCCGGCGCTCGGCGCGACGCAGGCGGCCGTCGCGCATCAGCTTGGCCCAGCGTTTGACTTGCGCGTTGTCTTTAGATCGGATCAGGCACGCTTGCTGCGCAGTTCCAGCCGGGCTTTGCGGAGCAGATCGTCGACCAGGTCGACGTGACCGGCCGCATCGCTGGCGGCGCGTACGTCCGCGTAGTTGCGCTGCAGCCGGCGGCGTTTCTGATCGAATTGCTTGAGCGGCACTTTCAGGCCCATGGTGAGCTTCACCGCGTCGCAGCACATGCGGTAGCTGCGGATGCGCAGCTGCTCGGCCATCGCGTTCCAGCTCTCGGCGAACAGATCACCCTGGAAGAAGATGCCCACGGCGTAGAAGCTGCGGCGGTGGATCTCGCTCGGGCCGACGCGGCCGAGCGCGGCGAGATGCTCGGCGGTACCGTAGCCCTTATGCTTGTCGAAGCCGTACTCCGGATAGCGGTCGTGCAGCGCGATCATCTCGGCGTCGCGCGCTGTCTTGGCGAGGATCGACGCGGCAGAGATCGGCCGCTCGGTCGCGTCGCCGTCGACGATCGCGCGCGCCGGGCAGCCAAGGCCCGGCGGACAGGAATTGCCGTCGATCAATGCTTCCTGCGGTTTCACCGAAAGAGAAGCAACCGCGCGGCGCATAGCCAACATGGAGGCGTGGAAGATGTTGAAGCGGTCGATCTCCTCGACGGTGGCGAACGCCACCGCCCAGGCGATGGCACGCTCCTTGATGCGCTCGGCGAGCACCTCGCGCCGCTCGGCGCTGAGCACCTTGGAATCGGCCAGGCCGTTGATGCGCCGCTCGGGATTCAAAATCACGGCGCCGGCATAGACCGGGCCGGCAAGCGGGCCGCGCCCGGCTTCGTCGACGCCGCACACTAAGGATAGATGCGGGGCGCTACTTGAGGACGCTGAGGACGGCATCGGCGGCCTTCTCGGCAGTGTTCTGGCGCAGGAGCTGGTGGAACTCGCGGAAGCGCTCGACTTGCCGGCGCTGCGCCGCGGTGTCGCGCAGCAATGTGAGCAAGGCGCCCGCCAGGTTTGCCGGCGTCGCCTGGTCCTGCAGCAGTTCGGGCACCAGGCGCTCGCCGGCAAGGATGTTGGGCATGCCGACGTAGGGCAGGTAGAGCATCTGGCGCATCAGCGCCCATGTTATCGGAGACTGCCGGTAGGCGATCACCATCGGCGTCTTGAAGAGCGCGGTTTCGAGCGTCGCCGTGCCGCTCGCCACGAGCGCGAGGTCGGCGGCGGCGAGCGCGTCATGTGAATGGCCGAAGAGCAGCGTGAGCGGCAAATCAGTGCGCTGGTTTTCATGGATCGCGCGCTCGAACATTTCCCGCGTCTCGCGCGTCACCATCGGGCAGACGAAATGCACGTCGTGCACTTCCTGGCGGAAACGGTGCGCGGCGAGCACGAAGGCGCCGGCCATGTACTGCAGCTCCGAGCGCCGGCTTCCCGGCAGCAGCGCGATGATCAGCTTGCCCGACGGCAGCCGCAGCTGGGCGCGCGCCTCGTCCTTCGGCGGCTCGAGCGGGATGACATCGGCGAGCGGATGGCCGACATAGGTCACCGGCACGCCCGCCGCCTCATACAGCGGCTGCTCGAACGGGTACATCACCAGGATGCGGTCGACCGAACGCGCGATGCGCCGCACGCGCCAGCGGCGCCACGCCCATACCGCCGGGCTGACGTAATGGAGGGTGGGAATGCCGCCGTCCTTCAGGCGCCGCTCCAGGCCCAAATTGAAATCCGAGGAGTCGACGCCGATGAACAGATCCGGGCGCTCGCGCAGCATGCTTTTCCCCAGGTCGCGGCGGATGCCCATGATCTCGCGGTAGTGGCGCAGCGCCTCGGCGTAGCCGCGCACCGAGAGCTTCTCCATCGGGAAATGCGACTCGAAGCCCTCGGCCGCCATGCGCGGCCCGCCGATGCCGGCGAACTCGATCGACGGGTGGCGCGCCTTCAGCGCCGCGATCAGGTGTGCGGCCAGCAAGTCGCCGGAGGCTTCGCCGGCCACCATGCCGACGCGCACATGTCGGGGCTGCAGTTCCCTACTCATCTTGCTAGCGGATGATGCCGCGTTTACTGCGAGCGAGAAATTCGAGGATGTCGCCCACCTGGGGGCAGCTGGATACTTGCTCGCTCAATTGGAGGCGCGCCTCCTCAAGGCCGAGACCGCTGCGATACAGCGTGCGATAGGCGCGCTTGAGGCCGGCGATGGCTTCGGGCGAAAAGCCGCGGCGCTTGAGGCCTTCGCTGTTGATGCCGTAGGGACGCGCCATGTTGCCGGCGGCGGTGACGAACGGCGGCAGGTCCTGGGGCAGATAGGTGCCCATGCCGGTGAAGGCGTGAGCGCCGATGTGCACGAACTGGTGGACCAGCGTCGTGGCGCCGAAGATCGCCCAGTCGCCCACCGTGACGTGGCCGGCGAGCTGGCAGGCATTGGCGAAGATCGTGTGGTTGCCGATCTGGCAGTCGTGCGCGAAGTGCACGTAGGCCATGATCCAGTTGTCGCTGCCGACGCGCGTCACGCCGGCGTCGAGCGCCGTGCCGCGGTTGATCGTCACGTACTCGCGGATGGTGTTGCCGTCGCCGATCTCTACCGCGGTGTCCTCGCCGGCGTACTTCTTGTCCTGCGGCGGCGCGCCGAGCGAGGCGAAATGGAAGATCTTGTTGTTGCGCCCGATGCGCAGGCGCCCGTCGAGCACCACGTGCGCGCCGATCCAGCTGCCCTCGCCCACCTCCACCTTTGGGCCGATCACGCTGTAGGGGCCGACGCTGACCCCATTAGCGAGCCGCGCGCCGCGATCGACCAGCGCGCTGGGATGGACCTCCGCGCTCATGCCTTTTCTATCGCCTGCATGGAGCACAGGATGGTGGCCTCGGCGACGATCTTGCCGTCGACCCGCGCCTCGCACTTGAATTTGCTGATGCCGCGCAGCTGGCGCTCGTAGTGCACCTCGATCTCGAGCTGGTCGCCCGGCACCACCGGCTTCTTGAAGCGCGCGTTGTCGATGCCGACGTAGTAATACACGGTCTTGTCGTCCGGCATGGTCCCTTGGGTGCGGAACACCAGCACCCCGGCGGCCTGTGCCATCGCCTCGAGGATCAGCACGCCGGGCATGATCGGCCGGTGCGGGAAGTGGCCCGGGAAATAGGGCTCGTTCGCCGAGACATTCTTCAGCGCGAGGATGCGCTTGCCGGGCTCGCATTCCTTCACCCGGTCGAGCATCAGGATCGGATAGCGCTGCGGCAGGTGCGCCAGCACCTGGTTCACGTCCATTTCAGCCATTTTTCTTTCCTTTGCGGCGCAGCTCGGCCGCGCTGCGCGTCCATGACTCGTGCTCGTCGAAGGGATAGACGCCGGTGTAGGTGCCCGGCTTGAGGATCGACCGCGAGATCAGCGTGCCTGCCGAGATGTTCACGTGGTCGACGATTTTCAGGTGGCCGAGGATCACCGCGGCGCCCCCGATGGTGCAATGCCTGCCGATGTCGGCGCTACCCGCAATGCCGGCGCAGCCGGCGATCGCGGTATGCGCCCTGATGCGTACGTTGTGGCCCACCTGGATCTGGTTGTCGAGCTTGACGCCCTCCTCGATCACCGTGTCGTCGATGGCGCCCCGGTCGATCGTGGTATTGGCGCCGATCTCGACGTCGTCGCCGATGCGCACGGCGCCGATCTGCGGGATCTTGACCCAGCGGCCGTCGTCGTCGGCAATGCCGAAGCCATCGGCGCCGATCACCGCGCCGGAATGGACGATCACGCGGGCACCGATGGAGCAGCGCGGGTAGACCACCACCTGGGGGTAAAGGCAGGTGTCGTCGCCGATGCTGACGCCCTCGCCCACTACGCAGAGCGCGCCGATCGAGACGCGCGCGCCGAGCTTTGCACCCTTCGCCACCACGGCCGAGGAATGCACGCCCGGAGCCTGCGCGACCACGGGGTTGAAGAGCTGCGAGACGCGCGCGAAGTACGCGTAGGGATTCTCCGCCACGATGCGCGGCAGCTGGGTCTCGGCTTCGGCCTCGGTCCCCAGAACTATGGCGCCGGCGCGCGTCGCGGCGAGCTTCGCGCGGTAGCGGCTGCCGGTGAAGAAACTGATGTGCTCGGCCGTGGCGCCTTCGAGCGAGGCGACCTGGCGGACCCGCGTTTCGGCATCGCCGGCGACCCGGCCGCCGAGGCGCGCGACGATCTGCCCCAGCGTCAACGGCCCCGGCATGGAATCACTTCGCGGGCGGCTTGCCCTGATCGAGCGCCTTGATCACCTTGTCGGTGATGTCGATGCGCGGGCTGGCGAAGACGGCGTCCTGGAAGATGATGTCGTACTTCTCCTGCTCGGCGATCTGGCGGATGACGCGGTTCGCCTGCTCGACCACCTGCGCCAGCTCCTCGTTGCGGCGCTGGTTCAGGTCCTCGCGGAATTCGCGCTGCTTGCGCTGGAACTCGCGGTTCAGATCGGCGAACTCGCGCTCCCTGGTGCGCCGCTGCGTCTCGCTCATCGTGACGCTGTTTTTCTCGATGTCTTCCTGCATGCGCTTCAGCTGGTCGGCAAGCCGCGCCATCTCCTGGTCGCGCTTCTGGAACTCGACCTCGATCTTCTTCTGCGCCCGCTGCGCCAGCGCGGCGTCGCGCAGGATGCGCTCGGTGTTGACGAAGCCGAACTTGCCGGTGAGCGGCGGCGCCGCGGGTTTGTCCTGCGCAAGCGCTGCCGATGCAGCGAGCGCGATGCCGAGCGCGAAGGGTCTAAGAAGGGTCATGAGCTGCTCAGAATCCAGTACCGAACGTGAATTGTAGCTTCTGGATATGGTCCGTGCTCTTGGGATTGAGCGGCTGCGCAAAGGACAGGCGCAGCGGGCCGAAGGGCGATGCCCAGAAGAACGCCAATCCGGTGGAATAGCGCAGGTCCGAAAAATCGAAGCTCTGCGCAAAGACGTTGCCGCCATCGACGAACCAGGCGAGGCGCAGCGACGGGTCCGCGCCCGCGCCGGGCATCGGGAACAGGAGCTCGAGGCTGCTGGTCGCCTTGCGGTTGCCGCCGATGATATTGCCGTTCAGGTCCTGCGGGCCGAGCGAGAACGAGCGGTAGCCGCGTACCGAGCCGGGGCCGCCGGCAAAGAAGTTCTTGAAGAACGGCAGCGGCTTGCCCCCCAGGCCGCCCGCCATCCCGATGTCGGCGCCTGCAAGGAAGGTGAAAGTCCGCGTCAGCGGGTAGTACCACTGGTGCTGATAGCCGAGCCGGACGTACTCGAGGTCGCCGCCCGCGACCTCGGTCGAGGCGCGCACGAACGTGCCCGAACGCGTGGTGATCAGGCTGTCGCGCGTGTCGCGCGACCAGCCAGCGGTAGCGGCAGCGTAGCGATAGTTGTTGCCGAACTGCTGCACGAAATTGAGGTAGCTGAGCGGACTGTTGTCGAAGGTCTGCAGCTTCACGGTCTCGAAGTTGAGGCCGAGGTCGATGCGGCTCACCTCCGACACCGGATAACCGAACTTGATGCCGCCGCCGAGCGCGTCCGTGCTGTAGGGCCCGACTGAAAGATTCGAGGCGTTGGTCTTGCGCTTGTAGACGTCGAAGCCCTGGCTGACGCCGTCGACGGTGTAGTACGGATCGACATAGGACAGCGAGTAGACCTGGTTCACGCTGCCGCTGTTGACGTTGAACGACAGGAATTTGCCGGTGCCGAAGACGTTGGACTGCGTGAGCGAGGTCGACAGCGCGAACTTCTCCACGCTCGAGAAGCCGACGCCGAAGAGCAGCGCGCCGGTGGGCCGCTCCTTCACGGTGTAGAGGACGTCGACCTGGTCCGGGCTGCCTTCCACCGGCTGCGTCTCGACGTTCACTTCCGAGAAATATTGCGTGCGGTCGATGCGCCGGCGCGACAGCTGGATCTTGGAGGCGTCGTAATAGCCGCCCTCGAGCTGGCGCATCTCGCGGCGCACCACCTCGTCGCGCGTCTTCGAGTTGCCCGAGACGTCGACGCGCCGCACGTACACCCGCCGGCCCGGGTCGACCAGGATGGTGAACGAGACCGTGCGCTTGTCCTTGTCGACCTCGGGAATCGCATTGGCATTGGCGAAGGCATAGCCGTCGTTGCCGAGGCGATCGGAGATCGCCTTGGTGGTGGCGGTGAGCTTCTCGCGCGAGAACACGTCGCCGGACTTGAGCTGCACCAGCTTCTCGAGCTCTTCGCGCGACACCAACAGCTGGCCGGAGAGCTCCACCTTGGCCACGGTGTACTTCTCGCCTTCCGTGAAATTGACGGTGATGTAGATGTCGCGCCGGTCGGGCGAGATCGACACCTGCGTCGACTCGATGTTGAAGTCGAGGTAGCCGCGGTTCTGGTAGTACGCGCGCAGGTTCTCGAGGTCGGCCGAGAGCTTTTCGCGCGAATAGCGGTCGTGCTTGGTGTACCAGGTGAGCCAGCCGGGGCTGCGCAGCACGAACTGGTCGAGCAGCTCGCGCTCGCGAAAAGCGTGCGCGCCGACCAGGTTGATGCCGCGGATCTTGGCGACCTCGCCCTCGGTCACGGCGATGTTGATGCCGACGCGGTTGCGCTCGAGCGGCGTGATGGTGGTCTGCACCTCGGCGGCGTACAGGCCGCGCGACAGATACTGCCGCTTGATCTCGAGCTCGGTGTTATCGAGCAGCGCGCGGTCGAAGATGCGGCCTTCGGCCATGCCGAGCTCGCGCAGGATCTTGCGCACGTTCTCCGGCTCGAACTCCTTCATGCCGGAGAAATCGATCGAGGCGATCGCCGGGCGCTCCTCGACGAACACCACCAGGACGTCGTTCTCCACTTCCAGCCGCACGTCCTTGAAGAAACCCGTGGCATAGAGCGCGCGCAGCGCGCTCTGCGCCTTCGCCTCGTCCATGGTCTCGCCGACCTTCACCGGCAGATAGCTGAATACCGTGCCGGGCTCGGTGCGCTGCAGGCCCTCGACGCGGATGTCCCTGATGGTGAACGGGCGGAACGACTGCGCCTGCGCGGCGACCGCCGCCGCGAGCGCGCACGCGGCGAGCACCGCGGTCAAACCTCTGCGAATCATTAACCGGTAAGCAGGCGATTCAGATCGTTATAGAAAGCGAAAGCCATCATCACTAACAGCAGCGCAAGACCGACGCGCTGTCCGAGCTCCATGAAACGCTCGGAGACCGGCCTCCCCTTGACGATCTCGATCGCATAGTACATCAGGTGTCCGCCGTCGAGCAGCGGGATCGGCAGCAGATTCAGCACGCCGAGGCTGATGCTGATCAGCGCGAGGAAAGTGAGATACGAGACCCAGCCGAGGCTCGCCGACTGGCCGGCGAAATCGGCGATCGTCACCGGGCCCGAGAGATGGCGCCACGACACTTCGCCGATCAGCATCTTGCCGAGCATCTTCAGGCTGAACACCGAGATGTCGACGGTCTTGGCGAACGCGCGCCCCAGGCTCTCGAGCGGCCCGTGCTGCACGCGCACCAGCAGCTTGTCGGCGTAGCCCTCGGGCTGCTGCGGCCCGGCGCCGATGCGGCCGATGCGAGCGTTGCCCGCGCTCACCGCATCCGGCACCACTTCCACGGTCTGCTGGCTTCCCGCCCGCTCGAGCGTGATGGAGAGCGGCGCGCCGGGCCGCGAGCGCACCACGTTGACGAAGTCCTCCCAGGTCTGGATCGGCGCGCCGTCGACGCGCAGGATGCGATCGCCCGGCTGCAGTCCGGCACGCTCGGCCGCGCCGCCGGCCACGATCTGGCCGAGCACCGGCGCAAGCGGCGGCCGATAAAGGCGCAGCCCGACGCGCTCGAGCACGTCGGACTCGACCTCCGCCGTCGGGAAACCGCGCAGATCGAGCGTCACTACGGCGATATGGCCCCGCTCATCCAGCGTCTCGAGCTTGACTGCCTCGCGCTGCAGCGCCGCCTGCAGCACGCGCCAGCGCAGCTCCTGCCACGTCGCGATCGCTTCGCCGTCGATCGCGCGCACCGTGTCGCCGGCCTGCAGCCCGGCAGCCGCGGCGAGCGTGCCCTGCGGCGGGCTGGCGAGCAGCGGCCGCGCCTCCGGCAGGCCGTACATGAAGAGGCCGGCGTAGACCAGCACGGCGAAGGCAAAGTTGAACAGCGGCCCGGCGATCACGATGGCGAAGCGCTTCCAGACGCTCTGGCGGTTGAAGGCGCGGGCAAGCTCCGCCGGCTCGACCGGGCCCTCGCGCTCATCGAGCATCTTCACGTAGCCGCCGAACGGAATCGCGGCCACCACCCACTCGGTGCGATCGGCGCCGAGGCGCCAGGTGGCGAGCGCGCGGCCGAAGCCGACCGAGAAGCGCAGCACCTTCACGCCGCAGAGCCGCGCCACGAGGTAGTGGCCATATTCGTGCACCACGATCAGCACACCGAGCGCGACGATGAAGGCGACGACGGTCTGTATCAGGCTCATGCGCTGACCGCCGTAAGCGCGGCCACGCGCGCGAGCGCTTCACGGCGCGCGTCGGCATCGGCGGCCATCACCGCCTCGAGGCTCGCCGCCTCCGTCGCGGGTACCGCGTCCAGCGTCTCGGCGATGACGCGTGCAATCGCGGTGAACGGCATGCGTCCCTCGAGAAACGCTTCGACCGCGACCTCGTTGGCGCCGTTCAGCACCGCCGGCGCGCTGCCGCCGCGCTCGAGGGCATCGTAGGCGAGGCGCAGACAGGGGAAGCGCCGCTCGTCCGGCCGTTCAAAGGAGAGGTCCTTCATGGCCGTCAGGTCGAGAGGGCGGGCACCGGAGGCAATGCGCTCGGGATAGCCGAGCGCATGCGCGATCGGCACGCGCATGTCGGGGTTGGAGAGCTGCGCGATCAGCGAGCCGTCGACGTACTCGACCAGCGAATGCACGATGCTCTGGGGGTGGATCACCACCTCGATGGTCTGCGGCGACACGTCGAACAGCCAGCGCGCCTCGATCACCTCGAGCCCCTTGTTCATCATGGTGGCCGAGTCGACCGAGATCTTGCGGCCCATGACCCAGTTCGGATGCGCACAGGCCTGCGCCGGGGTCACCGCGTCGAGCGAGTCGAGCGCCGCGTCGCGGAACGGGCCGCCCGAGGCGGTGAGAATGATGCGGCGCACCGCGCGGATATCCGAGAGGCACTGGAACACCGCGTTGTGCTCGCTGTCCACCGGCAGCAGCGTCGCGCCCGCTTCGCGCGCCGCGCGCATGAGGAGCGGTCCGGCCATCACCAGCGCCTCCTTGTTCGCGAGCAGGACGCGCTTGCCGGCACGCGCGGCGGCCAGGGTGGAGGCGAGGCCGGCGCCGCCGACGATCGCCGCCATCACCACATCGCAGCGCTTATCAGAGGCCACCTGCCCGAGCGCTGCGCCGCCAAAGAGCAGCTCGCTGCCGCATTGCGCGAACGTGGCGGCGAGCGTGGCGTCGCGCGGCACGCCGGAGAGCACGGCATAGCTCGGCCGGTGCGTGCGGCACAGGGCGAGCAGCGCATCGGCCGAGCGGTGCGCGGTCAGCGCGAAAACGCGATAGCGGCCGCGGTGCCGCGCCACGACATCGAGCGTGCTCGAGCCGATCGATCCGGTGGCACCGAGAATTGCGAGATTCACCCGTTCGCCCTCATCCAAGGCAATAGCAGCGCCGCGAGCGGCAGCGTCGCGGTCGCGCTGTCGATGCGGTCGAGGATGCCGCCGTGCCCCGGCAACAGCGTCCCGCTGTCCTTGACTCCCGCCTGGCGCTTGGCCGCCGATTCAAACAGGTCGCCCACGATGCTCAGCACGGCGAGCAGCGCCGCGCCTGCCACGAGCGGCGCCCAGGCGATGTGCCCGACGAAGCCGCCGCAAATGATAGCGTAGGCCAGCGCGCCGAAAACACCCCCGGCAACGCCTTCCCAGGTTTTGCCGGGGCTGATGCTCGGCGCAAGCTTGCGCCGTCCCCACGCGCGCCCGACGAAATACGCCGCGGTATCGGCAATCCACACCAGCAGCAGCGCCAGCAGCACCGGCATCGGTGGCAGCACCGCGAGCGCGAAGCCGGCGGGCACCAGGACGATGAAGCCGCTGGCGAGCAAGGCCGCGCGATGCTCCCGGTTGACGCCTCGCGCAAGCCAAAGCGGTGCAGCGACGAGCCAGAAAAGCGCCGCTGCGGTAAGCATCACGCGTGCCACCGCTTCGCCGAACAGGAATACCGCCGCAAACGCTGCGGCAATCGCGACCGCATAAGCCCAGGCGCCGCCACCCGCGAGGCGGCACAGGCGCGCCCACTCGACGCCGCCGGCCACGAGAATCAACGCCACCAGCGCCGCGAGCCAGAGCTTCGGCAGCAGGAACAGCGCGGCGAGAAATGCCGCGATCAGCGCGGCCGCGGTGGCGACCCGCGCAGCGAGCGCGCGGCTCAGGCGACCTCGGCCCGCTTCGCCGAAGTGGAAGAAGCGGCGACCTGCTCGCTGGTACGGCCGAAGCGCCGCTCGCGGCTGCGATACGAGGCGATCGCCTGGTCGAGCGCCGCGGCGTCGAAGTCAGGCCACAAGGTCTCGGTGAAGTAGAGTTCGCTGTAGGCGAGCTGCCACAGCAGGAAGTTGCTGATGCGCTGCTCGCCGCCGGTGCGCACAAAGAGGTCGGGCTCGGGCGCGTAGCTCATCGCGAGGTAGGGTGCGAGCGCCGCCTCGTCGATGTTCTCCTGAAGGCCTTGCTCCGCGTTCAGCCGCGTCAGGGCCTGCAGGATGTCCCAGCGGCCGCCGTAGTTCGCCGCGATGGTGAGCGTCAGGCGCCGGTTCTCGGCGGTGAGCCGCTCACCCTGCTCGACCAGCAGGCGAATCTTGGGATCGAAGCGCCGGATATCGCCGACCACCTTGAGGCGAATGCCGTTGCGATGCATGCGCTCGACTTCGCTGGTGAGCGCCGCCTGGAACAGCTGCATCAGGAGCGCCACCTCCTCCGCCGGCCGGCGCCAGTTTTCGGAGCTGAAGGCAAACAGCGTCAGGAACTCGATGCCGCGCTGGGCGCAGTTCTCCACCGTGACGCGCACCGCTTCGAGCCCGCGGCGGTGGCCGGCGATGCGCGGCAGCATCCGGCTGCGGGCCCAGCGCCCGTTGCCGTCGAGGATGATGGCGACGTGGCGCGGAACATCGCCGTGCGCGGGAACCTCCTGTGTCGAGCTCGAGTGCTTCATACGGCCAGCAGCTCCTTTTCTTTTTCCTGCAGCAGCTTGTCGATCTCGCCGATGTGCCGGTCGGTCATCTTCTGCACCTCGTCCTGGGCGCGGCGCTCGTCGTTCTCCGACACTTCGGACTTCTTGAGCGCATCCTTCAGGTGGTGGATCGCATCGCGGCGCAGGTTGCGTACCGCGACGCGCGCGTTCTCCGCCTCGTGCTTCACCACCTTGATCAGTTCCTTGCGCCGCTCCTCGGTGAGCAGCGGCATCGGCACGCGCACCGTGTCGCCCTGGCTCGCGGGATTCAGGCCGAGGTCGGACTCGCGGATCGCCTTCTCCACCGCCTGGATCATCTTTTTCTCGAACGGCGCCACGCCGATGGTGCGCGCATCGAGCAGCGTCACCCGGGCGACCTGGTTGAGCGGCGTCATCGTGCCGTAGTAGTCGACGTGGATGTGGTCGAGCAGTCCCGTGTGCGCGCGCCCGGTGCGCACCTTCCCAAGGTCGCCCTTGAACGCCTGGATGGTCTTGTCCATCTTCTGCTCGGTCGTCTTCTTCAGGTCGGCGATCACCATGGCCATCTCCCACCGGAAATCATACGTGAACCAGCGTGCCTTCGTCCTCGCCCAGCACCACCCGGCGCAGCGCATCCTTCTTGAAGATGCTGAAGACGTTGATCGGCAGCTTCTGGTCACGGCACAGCGTCAGCGCGGTCGCGTCCATCACCTTGAGGTTGCGCACGATCGCCTCGTCGAAGCTGATGCGCGTGAAGCGCTGCGCGCTCGGATCGCGCTGCGGATCGGCGGTGTAGATGCCGTCGACCTTGGTCGCCTTGATCACGATCTCGGCGCCCATCTCGCTGCCGCGCAGCGCCGCTGCCGTGTCGGTCGTGAAGAAGGGATTGCCGGTTCCGGCGGCGAAGATGACGATCTTGCCCTCCTCCAGATAGCGGATCGCCTTGCCGCGGATGTAGGGCTCGACCACCTGCTCGATGTTGAGCGCCGA
>DASWER010000559.1:0-3169 GCA_036394655.1 Burkholderiales bacterium | reverse complement strand
CACGAAGATCGCCGGGCCCATCTTGCCCTCATGGATCAGCCGCGCGGCGCGCTCCGGGACGTTGTCGCCGAAGCTCTTCCAGTTGAGGTGCGAGAGACCCGAGCCGGTGAAGCCGACCAGATCGTAGAGCACCGGGAAGCGGCGTCCGGTCTGCTCATACTGCGGCGGCAGCCACACCGCCAGCTTGCGCACGTGCGGGTCGCCGAGCGGATTGTCCTTGAGGATTTGCGAGCGGTGCTCGAGCACCACCACGGTGCCCGCTGCTCCCTTCGGACGTTTCAGCGCCATAGGGCACGCATTTTGCTCGACTCAGGGCTCCTTTTGCATCCGGCCGGAGAAACAAACCATGCTGACCTTCGTGTTCTTCATCTTCGCGGTGGTCGCCGCCGCCGCCGGCTTTGTCCTGCTGCCGGCGGGCCTGCAGCAGATGGCCGCCTACGCGGTCGCCATCCTGTTCCTCGCGCTCTTCGCCATCAACATCGTCAGGGGCTCGAACCGTCCCTGGCGGTAAGGCCTCACACGCCTAGCTGACTCGCCGCGCGGAGCCGCGTGCGGCGTGGTGAATTTCGCACATCCGGACACTGGCACTAGTCACAGCCTGCGGGCGACAGGAAGCGGAGACTTCCGACAGCCGAGATCACTAAAAAAGGGGACGCAGCCGATGACAAACCTGGTCGATGGTCTTTGGGCAGTGGGGATGGCACTCAGCTTCGGTTTCGCCGCCTACGGCGCGCTTCTGTGCCTCGGGTTCAACTACCGCAGTTCCGAACGTCTTCAGGCGCGCGTCGCGCGCTTCGCCCTTTTCGGCTCGTAGCCATGCGCAAACTAACCCTCGACGAGATCCAAGCCGACGCCGCCCGGCGCGGCGGCCGCTGCGTCACCGAGAGCTACGCCGACAGCCTCACCCTCATGGAATGGGAGTGCGCACAGGGGCACCGCTGGCGCGCGGTGGCGCACTCGATCCGCCAGGGGCACTGGTGCAAGAAGTGCGCGGATGCAAAGCTGCGCCACTCAGTGCATGCGCTCCACTCGGTCGCCGCCGAGCGCGGCGGCCGGTGCCTGGCGCAGCAGTACTCCAACAGCCAGGTGAAGCTCGAGTGGGAATGCAAGATCGGGCACCGCTGGCTCGCTTCCTTCAACTCGATCAAGCAGGGCAGCTGGTGCCCGGAGTGCAAGGCGGGTAGCGGCCAGGCCTTTCGGCTCGGCGGCGACACGAAAGCGATCGTCGGGCTAGTCTCGGCGGACTAGGCGCCCGGGCCACCGCCCGGCTTAGCTTCAAGCTCCGTGCAGGCGATATGCCAGGAAGAGGGGCGGGCGTGTAATGGGCGCGTCATCTTTCCGGAGCCCCTGCCATGGATCCCGCCGTCTCGAACGCCGCACTGCCGCGGCTGCTGCCGACGCTTTTCGCGCGCGACCCGCTTTCGCGCGCGGTGCGTGCGCTGTCCCAGGCGGCGCGCGAGAAGCGCGCGCGGATGTTCCGCGAGGCGTTCCAGCTCACCGAGACGACGCGCATCCTCGACCTGGGCTCCGAGATCGGCCGCAACATCCACGCGGTGCTCGCCGGCACGCCGGTCAAG
Source organism: Burkholderiales bacterium (assembly GCA_036394655.1). Taxonomy (GTDB): domain Bacteria; phylum Pseudomonadota; class Gammaproteobacteria; order Burkholderiales; family SG8-39; genus SCGC-AG-212-J23. Next base: position 1,592 of record DASWER010000559.1, on the reverse strand, counting down.
CCGCAGCACGTCTACATCTGCGACATCTGCCAGCCGCTGCTCGAGATCGGCGCGCAGCTCTACGGTTTCGTTCCGGTGCTGGCGAAGGAAGGCGAGGCGCTCCCGTACGAGGAGGGATTCTTCGATATCGTCTACTGCTCGTCGGTGATCGAGCACGTCACCGTGCCGAAGCAGGAAGTCTGGGCGACGCGCTCCGAGCGGGTGTTCGTCGCGCGGGCGGCCGAGCGCCAGGCCGAGTTCGCCGCCGAGATCCGGCGCCTCGGCCGCCAGTACTTCGTGCAGACGCCGAATATCCGCTTCCCGGTCGAGAGCCATAGCTGGCTGCCTTTCGTAGGCTGGCTGCCGCGCCCGCTGCTCCTTCCGGTCCTCAGGGTCACCAACCTGCTGTGGGTCAAGAGCACTGTGCCCGACTGGCGACTGCTCGACCGGCGCGACATGGCGGCGCTCTTCCCGGACGCCGAGATCGCCCGCGAGAAATGCCTGGGGCTGACCAAGTCGCTGATCGCGCTGAAGCGCGACTAAAACTTTTATCATGGCCGCATGAAGATCGTGCGGCTGGAGACGCTGCGGCTCGAGGAATTCCCCAACCTGCTGTGGATCCGCGTGCACAGCGACGCCGGCATCGTCGGTCTGGGCGAGACGCACCGCGCAGCGCCGAGCGTCGAAGCCTACGTGCACGAGTTCATCGCGCCGCGCGTGCTCGGCCAGGATCCGCTGGAGGTCGAGCGCCTCAGCAGGAGTCTCACCGGCTATCTCGGTTTCCGCGGCTCGGGCGTCGAGACGCGCGCCATCTCGGCGTTCGACATCGCGCTCTGGGACCATTTTGCGCGGGTAGTCAACCAGCCGCTCTACCAGGTGCTCGGCGGCGCCTCGCGCCAGGCGATCCGCACCTACAACACCTGCGCCGGCTACCAGTACATCCGCGACACGCGCGGCCAGACCTCGGCGAACTGGGGGCTGGGCGGCAAGCCGCAGGGACCGTACGAAGACCTGGACGCCTTCCTCCACCGTGCCGACGAGCTCGCGCAGTCGCTGCTGGAGGAGGGCATCGGCGCCATGAAGATCTGGCCGTTCGACACCTTTGCCGAGGCGAGCGAGGGGATGCATATCTCCGGCGCCGATCTGGATCGGGCCCTGGAGCCGTTCAGGAAAATCAGGAAGGCGGTCGGCAACAAGATCGACGTGATGGTGGAGTTCCACTCGCTGTGGCGGCTGCCGCCGGCGCAGCGCATCGCGCAGGCGCTCGCGGAGTTCGACACCTACTGGCACGAGGACCCGATCCGCATGGACAGCCTCGCCCTCCTCAAACAATATGCGCCGTACTCGAAGGCCCCCATTTGTGCGTCGGAGATTCTCGCCGGGCGCTGGAGCTTCAAGGACCTGCTCGAGACCGGCGTCGCCGGCATCGTCATGTTCGATCTCGCCTGGTGCGGCGGCATCAGCGAAGGCCGGCGCATCGCGGCGCTCGCCGACGCCTGGCAGCTGCCGGTCGCGCCGCACGACTGCACCGGTCCCGTGGTTTTTCTCGCTTCGTTGCACTTCTCGATCCACTCACCGAACGCGCTGGTGCAGGAATCGGTGCGCGCGTTCTA
>DASWER010000558.1:0-7198 GCA_036394655.1 Burkholderiales bacterium | reverse complement strand
CTTGAGCCAGTCGGTGAGGCCGTTGCCCGAGCACTCGTGGAAATGGAAGCGCGATACCGACGGGTAGCGCACCAGGTCGTCCATGCTGAATTCCAGCGGCTGCTTCACCATGCCGTGGATCACCAGGCGGTGCGTCTTCGGATCGATGTCCGGCGTGCCGGCATGATGGCGCTCGAACACCAGCCCGTTCGGCGTGATGATGCCGGGCTGGTACTGCAGCGGCGTCATGCTCCAGTCCGACAGGTTCTGCCGATTCTTGAGCACATCGGTGCGCCGGCGTTTTACATGGGCTTCGAATTTCGACGGCGCGCCGTAAGCGCTTTCCTCGATGATGCGACCGGGCTCCTGATTGGTCGGCGGCACCGCGAGCGGCGCCGCGCGCGCCGCGCCAGTCGTAGCGAGGGCGCCTCCCGTCAGCGCTGCCGTGCGACGAAGAAAATCCCTGCGAGCGTTTTTCGCCATGGGTCCTCCTCCCGTAGCGAATCATGCGCCGTGAATTTCGATGCACGCAAGGCGTTTCCTAGGGAAACATGGTGCACCGCAAATCACACGGGAATTTTCAGCGCGAGCCGCGAGGTGAGCACGCCGGTGCTCAGCCCGATGACGCGCAGGCCGCCGAAGAAGCGCGCGTGCTCGATCTTGCAGCAGCGGTCCATGACCACCTCGAGCCCGGCGTCGCGGGCGATTTTCGCGGCTTCCTCGCTGATGACGCCGAGTTGCAGCCAGAGCACCTTGGCGCCGATCTTGACCGCCTGCCGCGCGACCTCGGGCGCCTCGGAGGCGGGGCGGAACACGTCGACGATGTCGACCGGCTGGTCGATCTCGTCGACGCGGGCGTAGACGCGCCGCTCGAGGATGTGCTTTCCGGCCTGCGACGGGTTCACCGGGATGATGTTGTAGCCGTTGGCCGCGAGGTAGATCCCCGCGAACGAGCTCGGCTGGTACGCGTTGGACGACAGGCCGACCATCGCGATGTTGCGGTAGCTGGTCAGGATTCGCAGGCGGTCGTATGCCGTGCCGCCGAGATTGGTCCGGTCTCCCACTGCCATGACGGTCTCCTCTTTATTTCTGGAACGGCGCGCCAAACGCCTTGCTCAGCATGCTGTGGCCGCGCGGCTCATCGGCGGCGGCCATCGCCAGCGTCTCGGTCTTCGGCGCCGCCTGCTGCGACTTCTCGAGCGCCTGACCCAAGTCCCAGAGCAGGTCGTCGACGTCCTCGATGCCGATCGACACGCGGATCATCTCCGGCCCGATGCCGCAGGCGGCGAGCTCGGCGTCGCTCAACTGCTGGTGCGTGGTGCTGGCCGGATGGATGATCAGGCTCTTGCAGTCGCCGACGTTGGCGAGGTGCGAGAAGAGCTGCACGTTCTCGATCAGCTTCTTCCCCGCCTCGCGAGCGCCCTTGATGCCGAAGGTGAAGATCGAGCCTGGCCCCTTGGGCAGGTATTTGCGCGCTAGCTGGTGGTAGGGGCTGGCGGGGAGACCTGGATAGTTGACCCAGCTCACCGCGCGGTGGGCTTTCAGGAACTCGGCGATGCGCTGCGCGTTGGCGACGTGGCGCTCCATGCGCACGTGCAGCGTCTCGAGGCCCTGCAGCAGCAGGAAGGCGTTGAACGGGCTCTGGCACGGACCGTAGTCGCGCAGCATCTCGGCGCGGGCTTTCATCAGCCAGCCGAAATCGCCGAAGTACTCGAAGAAGCGCAGGTTGTGGTAGCCCTTGGAGGGCTCGGTCATCCCCGGGAACTTGCCGTTGTTCCAGGGGAAGCGGCCGGCGTCGACGATCACGCCGCCCATCGTGGTGCCGTGGCCGCAGATGAACTTGGTGGCCGAATGCACCACGATGTCGGCGCCGAAGTCGAGCGGCCGGCACAAGTACGGGCTGGGGAAGGTGTTGTCCACCACCAGCGGGACGCCGTTGTCGTGCGCGATCTTCGCCACCGCCTCGATATCGAGCACGTCGATCTTCGGGTTGCCGAGCGTCTCGGCGAAGATGCACTTGGTCTTTGGCCCGATGGCATTGCGGATCGCGTCGTGGTTGCCGATGTCGACGAAGCGGGCGTTGATGCCGATCTTGCGGAACTGCACGTCGAACTGATTGATGGTGCCGCCGTACAGGGTACTGGAGGCGACGAACTCGTCGCCCGCGTCCATCAGCGAGACCAGCGCGATGTGCTGCGCCGCCTGGCCCGAGGCGGTCGCCACCGCGCCGATGCCGTTCTCGAGGGCGGCGATGCGCTCCTCGAACACCGCCACCGTCGGGTTCATGATGCGCGAGTAGATGTTGCCGAAGCGCTGCAGCGCGAACAGGTTCGCCGCCTGCTCGGTGTCCTCGAAGACATAGGCGCTCGTCTGGTAGATCGGCACCGCGCGCGAGCCGGTGACCGGGTCCGGACGCTGGCCGGCATGCACCGTGAGCGTGTCGAAACCGAAGCGTTTTTCTTCAGCCATGGCTGCCTCCTCGTCGAGAAATTCTAGTGTATTGACCTAACATTCAGCGTGCGCAGATTCTGGTTGATGTGGGCGGGGTATCTCGGCGCCGCCGCGCTCTGGTACGCGTGCGTCGCGTGGCTGCCGCTCGAATCGTTTCGCCGCCTGCCCGATCCGGTGGCGGTGCTGACCGAATGGCTCAGCCCGCAGCCGACGTACGGCATCTCGATCTTCACCGCGGCCTACTACAAGCATATGCTGTACAGCACCTGGCGCGCCACGGCGGCGTTCGCCGCCGCCACGCTGCTCGGCGTGCCGCTGGGCATCGGCATCGGCTGGAGCAAGAGCTTCAGCGGCTTCGCCTCGGCGCTGCTCGGCATGCTGCGCCCGGTGCCGCCGCTCGCGTGGGTGCCGCTCGCGATCCTGATCTTCGCCGGCTCGGAGGCCGCGGTGATCTTCGTCACCTTCCTGGTCGCGTTCTTCGCCACCACGCTGAATACGGCGGTCGGCGTGAAGTCGATCGACCCCGATTTCTTCCGCGCAGCCGCCTGCCTCGGCGCGAGCCGCAGGGACATCCTCCTCGACGTGGTGCTGCCCGGCGCGCTGCCGAACATCTTCACCGGGCTGCAGATCGCGATGGGCGCGGCGTGGTTCTCGCTCGCCGCGGGCGAGATGATCGCCGCCCAGTACGGCCTGGGCTTCCTCATCATGGAGTCGTACAACCTGATCCAGTTTCCGACCATCGTCATCGCCATGGCGACGCTCGGGCTTCTCGGCTACCTGAGCAGCGCGCTCATCCGCCTCGCCGGCAACCGGCTGATGCGCTGGCGCGAGCAAAGCATGGGCTTCGCATGAGCGGCGCGCTTTCGATGCGCGGCGTGAGCAAGACCTACGGCTCCGGGGAGGCAAGCGTCGAGGCGCTGCGCGATTGCAGCTTCGAGGTGCGCGCCGAAGAGTTCGTCGCCATCGTCGGTCCCTCGGGATGCGGCAAGACCACGCTGCTCAATGCGATCGCCGGTTTCGACACGGTGAGCACCGGCGAGATCACTCTCGACGGCCGGCGCCTCGCGGCGCCCGGTATCGCGCCGCGGCCCGGGCCGGACCGCGTCGTGGTGTTCCAGCACGGTGCGCTGTTTCCGTGGAAGACGGTGCTCGACAACGTCACCTACGGCCCCTTGCGGCAGAAGGCGCTGTCGCGGCCGGCGGCCGAGGCGAAGGCGCTCGAGCTCCTGCGCGCGAGCGGCGGCCTCGATACGACGGCGGCCTCGTATCCGGCGCAGCTCTCCTCCGGCATGCAGCGCCGGGTCGAGATCGTGCGCGCGCTGATGAACGACCCGCGCCTCTTGCTGCTCGACGAGCCGTTCCGCGCGATGGACGGGTTCTCGAAGGCGACGATGCACCAGCACCTGCTCGACATGCACCGGCGCTATCGCAAGACCGTCGTCTTCATCACCCACGACCTCGACGAGGCTATCTACCTCGCCGACACCGTAGTGGTGATGACGACGCGCCCCGGGACCGTGAAGCAAGTCATCCGGGTGAATCTCGAGCGGCCGCGCGTACCGCAGATGCTCTACTCCCGCGAATACGCAGAGCTGAAGCGCAGCGCCGCCGAGAGCGTGCACGAGGAGGCGCGGCGGGCATTCGAGCGCGGCGAGAAGGAACAAGCATGAAACGCCTCAACTGGCGCGGCGCGGTTTCGATCGCCGCTTTCATCCTCATGTGGACGCTGCTCGCCCGCCTCAAGGCTCCCGGCTTCGCGGAGATCCCGGATCCGGCGGCGGTCGGCCGGGCGTTCTGGGACAAGTACCTGCCGAGCGCCGCGTACTGGCGCTCGTGGGTGGTGAGCTTCGAGCGCGTCGGCTACGGCTTCCTCGCTTCCCAGCTGCTCGGCATCCCGCTCGGCCTGCTGCTCGGCACGCGACGCGTGTTCCACGACGTGGTCTACCCGGTCGTGGAGCTGCTGCGTCCCATCCCGCCGCTCGCCTGGGTGCCGCTGTCGATCCTCTTCTGGCCCACGGCCGAGCTCTCGATCGTGTTCATCACCTTCATCGGGCCGTTCTTCATCATCGTCATCAACGTGCACGACGCGGTCCGCGGCACCCGCAAGGAGCACCTGTGGCTCGCGCGCTCGCTGGGCGCCTCGCCGGCTTACATCTTCCGCCGCATCATCCTGCCCTCCGTGATTCCGGCGGTCGCGGTTGGCATGACGCTCGGCATTGCGGTGGCATGGAACGTGGTGATCGCGGCGGAGATGATCGCGAGCGACTCCGGCCTCGGGCGGCTCACCTGGGAGGGCTACGTCAGCCACACCGGCACGACGGTGCTCATCGGCATGATCAGCATCGGGCTTGCCGGGTATCTCTCGACGCTCCTCGTGACTTACGCCGAGAAGAGGATGATGCCGTGGCAGCGGTGAGCCCGACGGTAACCGTCAGCGGCGTGAGCAAGCGCTATGCGAAGGATGTGCTGAACGACGTGTCCTTCGAGCTGGAAGCCGGAGCGCTGACGGTGCTGATGGGCCCGTCGGGCTGCGGCAAGACGACGCTGGCCTGCATGCTCGCGGGCTATGTCGCGCCCGACGCCGGCACGCTCGCCATCGACGGCCGCCCGATCAGCGGCGCGGGGCCCGACCGCATCATGGTGTTCCAGGAAACCGCGCTGTGGCACTGGATGACGGTGCTCGACAACGTCATGTTCGGACCGCGCGCATCGGGCGCCATGACCGCTGCGCAGGCGCGCGAGAAAGCGCTCGGCCTGCTGCAGAAGTTCGGCCTGGCTGACTTCCGCGACAAGTACCCGGGGCAGCTTTCCGGCGGCATGCGCCGCCGCGTCGAGCTCGCGCAGGCGATGATCAACAACCCGAGACTCATGATCCTGGACGAGCCGTTCCGCGGCCTCGACGTGATGACGCGCGGATTGATGCAGGAGTACTACCTCGACCTTTTTGCGGAAAGCCGCAGGACTACGCTTTTCATCACCTCCGAGCTGGAGGAGGCGCTGGTGATGGGCGAGCGGGTGCTCGTCATGGACGGTGCGCCGGCGTGCATCGCGCACTCGATCGACATCGACCTGCCGTACCCGAGAACGCCGCAGGTGCTCGCGAGCGAGCGCTATCTCGAGCTCAAGAGGCAGCTCATGGCCACGCTATACTTGCCCGAGCATCGGCTCGATGGAGGCAGCGCATGAAGGCGGCGGCATTCGTTCTGGGCGTATCTCTTGCCGGCGCGGCGGCTGCGGCGGGGCCGGTGGACATCACCTACGGCTACCACCCGTACTGGACCGGCGCTTGGTACGGCGTGATCCTGAAACAGAAGGAGCTGTGGAAGAAGCACCTGCCGCCGGGCAGCAAGGTGAAGTTCGAGCCGCACCTCACCGGGCCGCCGATGATCAACGCCATGCTCGCCGACAAGATGCATATCGGCACGATGGGCGACATGCCTTCGCTCGTGCTCACGACCAAGAGCAAGATCGCCGACCTGCGGCTGGTGTCGGTGACGATGTTCAGCAATGGACGGCACTGCGAGCGCCTCGTGGTGTCGAAGAGCGCGCCTGACTTCCAGGACTACAAGGCGGCGACGCAATGGCTGAACGGCAAGCCGTTCGCCTACCACCGCGGCACCTGCGCCAACCGCATCACCGAGTCCATCATCGCCAAGGGCGGCTTCAAGCCCTCCGAGATCGTCATCATGCCGATCGAGGTCATCACCAGCAATTTCCAGGCGGGCAAGCTGTCCGCGGCGATGATGTGGGAGCCGCACGCCCGGCGACAGGTCGACCTCGGCAACGCCAAGTACGCGCCGGTCGCACCGCAGTGGAACGAGAAGGACGCCAACTTCACCTCGATGCGCCAGGACTTCATCCAGAAGAACCCCGAAGCCGCAGTGGGCTGGATGAAAGCCGAGATCGAGGCGCTGCAATTCCTCATTTCCAACCCGCGCGAGTCGGCCAAGCTGATCGCCGGCGAGCTCACCGGCTACGACGAGAAGACGGTCTGGTCGGCGCTCTACGAGGCCGACCCGGGCGTGGGCCCGGTCAACTACGTCGCCAAGCTGACCTTCGACAACGAGGTGCTCGCGGCGATGAAGGAGGGCTACGCGTTCCTGCACTCGATCAAGGTGATCGAGTCCCCGGAGATGCCGCAGAACGCGATCAACTCCGAGCCGCTGGCGAAGGCGATGAAGGAGATGGGCGTGAAGGCGCCGCTCGGCGAGATCCGCGGCCAGCCGGCGTCCGCCTTCAAGAAGTAGGGATGTCCGCCCGCGCGGTCTGGGACTTCACCACCGGCGACGCCCGTCGCTTCTGCGACCGGCTCGCGCTGATCATCGACACGGGCGAGGAATTCCTGCGTCGCGGCGATCGGGTCGATTTCGTGCTCCTGCTGCACGCCGGCGCCACGCAGTTCGGCGCCCGCAGCCTGCGCGGCACCAAGTTCGACAAGCCCGACGCTGCCGACCTCGCGCCGGCGCACGAGCTGCTGCGCCGCTTCACAGGCATGGGCGGGCGCGTCGTCGTCTGCGGCATTGCCATGGAGCGCTCCGCCATCGCCGCAGGCAACGTCATCGACTGCGCCAGCATCGAGCGCAACGTCATCGTCAGCCTGGTCGCGCTGCAGAACGAGGGCTACGCGTACATGCCGATCTCCTAGCATGAAGGTCTGCATCGTCTCCGACAGCCACGACCGCGCCGACCCGCTCGCGCAGGCGGTGCTGCGGGCGAAGGAGGAGGGCGCCGAGGCCGTGATCCACTGCGGCGATGTGATCGGTACGCA
>DASWER010000557.1:0-10271 GCA_036394655.1 Burkholderiales bacterium | reverse complement strand
TACGACTTCCTGCGCTTCGAGCGCGCGCATCAAGCCGATCCCGAGTTTATTGCTTTGACTTAAGCGCCTTCTCGCGAATCGCGGAGAGGGTCATGGTCGGTGTAATCGCGTCCGGATCTATGCGCAGCTCGATCAGCGCCGGCTTGCCCGCCTTCGAAGCGCGCTCGAACGCCGGCGCGAAATCCTCGGTGCGCTCCACCGTCTCGCCGTGGCCGCCGAAGGCGCGCGCATACGCCGCGAAGTCCGGGTTCTTCAGCTCGGTGCCGTAGACCCGCCCCGGATACTCGCGCTCCTGGTGCATGCGAATCGTGCCGTACAGGCCGTTGTTCACGACCACGGCGACGAAGTTCGCGCCGTACTGCGCGGCGGTCGCGATCTCCTGCCCGGTCATCAGATAGTCGCCGTCGCCGCAGAGCGCGAACACCGTGCGCTTCGGTTCCGCCAGCTTGGCGGCCACCGCCGCCGGGTAGCCATAGCCCATCGAGCCGTTGGTAGAGCCGAGTTGCGTGCGGAAGCCCTTGTAGCGGAAATGCCGGTGCAACCAGCCGGCGAAGTTGCCCGCGCCGCCAGCGACGATGGTGTCTTGCGGCAGATGGTCCGAGAGCCAGCGGATGATCTCGCCGTACTGAACGCTTCCAGGCATCTGTCGCGGCTCGGTCCATTCGAGGAATTCCTTTCTCGCGGCGCCGGTGCGTTCCTTCCAGATCGCGCTCTTGAATGACAGGCGCTCGAGGGCTTCGACAAACTGCGCGTTTCCCGAGTTGATCGCCAGCGCCGGGCGGTAAACGCGCCCCAGCTCCTCGGCGCCCGCGTGCACGTGAATCAGCGTCTGCCGCGGCACCGGGGCCTCCACCAGGCTGTACGCGCTGGTCGTCATCTCGCCCAGGCGCGCGCCGATCACCAGCAGCACGTCGGCATCCTTGACGCGCTGCGCGAGCTTCGGGTTGATGCCGATGCCGACGTCGCCGATGTAATTCTCGCTGCGGTTGTCGAAAAGATCCTGGCAGCGGAAAGAGGTGCCGACGCCGAGGCCGTTCGCCTCGATCCAGCGCTGCAGCCGCGTGCAGGTCTCGCGGTCCCAGCCGCCGCCGCCGAGCAGCACGAAGGGGCGCTGTGCGCTCTCGAGCAGTTTGCGGACTTCGTCCATCTGCCGCGGCGCAGGCGCCGGGCGTACGACGTGATGCTTCGGCACGTCGGCTACCGCGGCTTCCGCGAACAGCGCGTCCTCCGGCAATGCGAGCACCACCGGTCCGGGGCGACCCGCGCAGGCGGTGTGGAATGCGTGGCTGACGTACTCCGGGATGCGCTCGACGCGGTCGATCTGCGCGACCCACTTCGCCATCTGGCCGTACATGCGCCGGTAGTCGATTTCCTGGAAAGCCTCGCGCTCGGCGAATTCATTCGGCACCTGGCCGATGAAGACGACCATCGGCGTCGAATCCTGCAGGCCGGTGTGCACGCCGATCGCGCCGTTGGTGGCGCCCGGACCGCGCGTCACGAACAGCACACCCGGCTCGCCGGTGAGCTTGCCGTAGGCCTCGGCCATGTAAGAGGCGCCACCTTCCTGCCGGCAGACGATGAAGGAAATCTTCTCGCGCAGATCGTGCAGTCCATCGAGCACCGGCAGGTAGCTCTCGCCGGGCACGCCGAAGGCCATTTTCACGCCCTGCGCGGCGAGCGCGTCGGCGACGATGCGGCCGCCATGGCGCGTTTTCAGATCCGATTTCATGCCGCCACCTTCTCAAAGGCGCCGCGCAACGCGGCACAAATTTCTGCGACGGCGACATTCGCGGTGTCGATGACGCCGCCAAAAAGAATGAAGCCGTGCACCATGTCGGCGAACTCGCGGTAAGCAACGCTTACGCCGGCCGCTTTCAGCTTCTCGGCGTAGGCGCGGCCTTCATCGACCAAAGGGTCATAGCCCGCGGTGATGACGAGCGCCGCCGGCAGCTTGGCGTGGCTCTTCGCGAGCAGCGGCGAAGCGCGCCAGTCCAGCCAGTCTTTCTCGTTGGGCAGGTAGGCGCGGCGGAAATAGTTGATCGAATCGCGCGTCAGCAGGTAGCCCTGCCCGTTGCGCTCGTGCGAGGCGCTGGCGAGCCGCTGGTCGGTCGCGGGATATATCAAGAGCTGGAACGCGATCGCCGGTCCCTGCTGGTCCCGTGCGAGCAGTGCGATGGTCGCGGCCAGATTGCCGCCGGCGCTGTCGCCGCCGACGGCGATGGCGTGGATTTTCAGCTTGGCGGCGTTCTCCGCGACGTAGCGTGTCGCGGCAAAGCAGTCGTCCACCGCCACCGGGAACGGATATTCCGGCGCGAGGCGATAGTCCACCGAGAACACCACGCAGCGCGCGCCCACGGCGAGGCTCCGGCAGAGCACGTCGTGCGTGTCGAGATCGCCGATGGTCCAGCCGCCGCCGTGGAAGTACATCAGCGCCGGAAGGGTTTCGCCAGCCGAATGTTCAAATGCGGGTCGATAGACGCGCATCGCGTAGTTCTCGAACGCGAGCAACCGCACCTCGGCGACTTCAGGCGCGTTCGGCGCGAGCACCGCGCGCGTATCGCGGTAGATCCGCCGCGCGACGAACGGCGAGACGGTGTGATACGGCGGCAGGGGCGAGCGCGCGACGCGCTCGAGCAGTGCCTGCACTTGCGGATGCACGCTCATTTAACCGCGGCGAGCATCTTCTTCAGACGATCGACGAAGAACGGCGCGCATTTCATGACGCGCGTCTCCTGCCGCTCCAACAGCGGCCGGATCTTGACGAGATAGGCCTGCCAGTCCGGATCGGCTGACATCGCGGCGCGGCACTTGTCGCGCTGGTCGAGGCTGTCGTAGGCCCACATGTGCACGATCATGTTGAGCGGGCCGACCTCGGTGAAGTAGTAGCCCACCATGTGCGGCAGGTGCTTGAGCTGCACCTTCATGCCGTCGTTCTGGTAGTGCTTCAGGTATTCGGGCACGCTGCCGGTCTTCAGCGTGTACATGCGTTCTTCGACGTACATGGCCGTTCGATTATAGTGGCCGCACCATGGACGACATCAACACGCTGCGCCGCATCCTGCGCGAGTGCCGCACGTTGGCGGTGGTCGGCCTCTCGGCCGACTGGTACCGCCCGAGCTATTTCGCGGCGAAGTACATGCAAGAGCACGGCTACCGCATCGTGCCGGTCAACCCGAAATACCGCGAGGTGCTCGGCGAGAAGTGCTATCCGTCGCTGCGCGAGGTGCCCGACAAGATTGACCTGGTCGACGTCTTCCGCAAGACCGCGGACGTCATGCCGATCGCCGAGGACGCCATCGCCATCGGCGCCAAAGTGCTCTGGCAGCAGCTGGGGGTCAAAAACGAGGCCGCCGCGGCCAAGGCCCGGGCCGCCGGCCTGGAGACGGTCATGGACCGCTGCGTCAAGATCGAGCATGGCCGGCTGTTCGGCGGACTTAACTGGGTTGGTGTAAATACGCACATCATCTCGGCCAAACGACCCCGATGGCTCGCTTACTAGTGCCTGACTAGGGTATTCTTTTCGTCCATGGGGAGGACACTCAGGCTATTTGAGGGGCGGTTCGGCCGGCTGGTGCTCCGCGAGCTCGCCGCGCAGGAGCCCCTGGAGGCGCAGGCCGACCCGGTCATCGTGCTGCAGGCGAACTACGACGGCGTGCTGTTCCTCAACCCCGGCGAGGCGCATGTCACCCCCGGTGCCACCCGGGTGCTGGTCGTGCATGCCTCCCGCGAGTGGCTGACCTCTTCTTTCCCCGCGGTGTTCGCGCGCGAAGACGCGCGGCCGTTCTCGCAAGGCGTCGAACCGATCACCCCGCGCATCCGCCAGCTCGCCGATGCGCTCGCCGTCGAGGTGCTGAACGACCGCTTCCTCTCGCCCGAGCGGCTCGGATTCATGCTGCAGGAGCTCTTGCTGTCGATCGTCGAGACCTATCTCGCGCGCCGGCGCGCCTCATCGCCCGCGTGGCGCGGCTCGCGCTTCGAGGACACCCGCATCCGGCGCGCCATCGCGCTGCTGCGGGCGCGGCCGAACAAAGAGCTCAACATGGACGAGCTCGCGAGCCAGGTCGGTCTTTCGCGCTCGCGCTTTTACGATCTGTTCCAGCTCTGCACCGGCTTCTCGCCGCGCGCCTACCTCGACATGCTGTGCATCGAGACGGCGGTCTCGCGCCTGTCTTCGGGCCGCGGCAAGATCGCCGAGGTGGCCGCCGAGCTCGGTTTTTCGGCGCAGAGCAACTTCACGCGCTTCTTCCTGAACCAGGTTGGCGTGCCGCCTTCCGAATACCGGCGGGCAGCGACCACGCAGCAGCGCGACGAGCCGCCGCCCAAGAATAAGGCGTAGCGCTCGTTTCTGGTGCGCGAAGGTGGCCGCTGGCGCGCAAAACCGCTAGTCTTCGCCCCCTAACGCCTCGGCACAGCGGTTGCTTTGTATTCACCCCAAAGGGGACAGCGGGTGAAACGCCGGCATTACGACGAGATGCACGGCGCGGATGGCGATGTCCGCGCGCATTTTCGCGCGCTTGCCGACTGGCTCGCCGAAACGCCCGCCGAGCGCGTAGCCGAGAAGCGCCGCGAAGCCGACCTCCTGTTCCATCGCGTCGGCATCACCTTCGCCGTTTATGGCGACGACGCCGGGGCCGAGCGCCTGATCCCGTTCGACACGATCCCGCGCGTCATCCCGAAAGCGGAGTGGGATGCGATCGTGAAGGGCCTGCGTCAGCGTGTGACCGCGCTGAACCGCTTCCTCCACGACGTCTACCACGAGCAGGAGATCCTGAAGGCGGGCGTGGTGCCCGCCGAGCAGGTGCTCACCAACGAGGCCTACCAGGTCTCGATGCTCGGTCTGGATCTGCCGAACCGCATCTACTCGCATGTCTCCGGCGTCGATCTGGTGCGCCACGAGGACGGCACCTACTACGTGCTCGAGGACAATCTGCGCACGCCCTCGGGCGTGTCGTACATGCTCGAGAACCGCAAGATGATGATGCGCCTGTTTCCGGAGCTCTTTGCCCGGCAGCATGTGCATCCGGTCGAGCACTATCCGGGCTTGCTGCTCGAGACGCTGCGCGCCGCAGCGCCCCCCGCGGTGCGCGACCCGGTGGTCGCGGTGCTCACACCCGGGCAGCACAACAGCGCGTACTTCGAGCACGCGTTCCTCGCGCAGCAGATGGGCGTGGAGCTGGTGGAAGGCGGCGACCTCTTCGTCAAGGAAGGCTTCCTCCACATGCGTACCACCAGCGGGCCGCAGCGCGTCGACGTGATCTACCGGCGCATCGACGACGCCTTCCTCGACCCGCTCGCCTTTCGCGCCGATTCGCTGCTCGGCGTCCCGGGACTGCTCTCGGTGTACCGCGCGGGCAACGTGGCGCTCGCCAACGCCATCGGCACCGGTGTCGCCGACGACAAATCCACCTACCCGTACGTGCCCGAGATGATCCGCTTCTATCTCGGCGAGGAGCCGCTGCTGCAGAACGTGCCCACCTGGCAGTGCAAGCGGCCGCAGGACCTTGAGCTGGTGCTCGACAAGCTGCACGAGCTGGTGGTGAAGGAGGTGCAGGGCTCGGGCGGCTACGGCATGCTGATCGGCCCGGCGGCGAAGAAAGCCGAGATCGAAGCGTTCCGCGCGCGCATCAAGGCCAATCCCGCGAACTACATCGCGCAGCCGACGCTTTCGCTTTCGACCTGCCCGACTTTCGTCGAGCAGGGCCTCGCGCCGCGCCACGTCGATCTGCGGCCCTATGTGCTCTCGGGCAAGGTGATGCAGCTCGTGCCCGGGGGCCTGACGCGCGTGGCGCTGCGCGAAGGCTCGCTGGTGGTGAATTCGTCGCAGGGCGGCGGCACCAAGGACACTTGGGTGGTCGACTAATGCTGTCCCGGGTCGCCGACCGCATTTTCTGGATGAGCCGCCAGATGGAGCGCGCCGAGAACATGGCGCGCATTCTCGGTGTGACTTCCAACCTGGTGCTGCTCGATACCGGCAAGCTGCAAGAACAGAACCTGCTCGCTCCCCTGTCGATCACCGAAACCGAGGCGGCGTACCGCGAACGCCACGACAAGCTCGCGCTCCCGGCACTGATCGAGTTCATGGCGCTCGACGAGAAGAACCCCTGCTCGATCTACAGCTGCCTCAAGTGGGCGCGCGAGAACGCGCACGCCGTGCGCTGGCTGATCACCTCCGAGATGTGGGAGACGCTCAACGCCACCTGGCTCGAGATGCGCGCCATTCCGCGCAGTCGCGTCACCGGCGCCGGCGCCACCGCGTTTTTCGACTGGGTGAAGGAGCGCTCGCATCTGTTCCGCGGCGTGACCTACGGCACCATCGTGCGCGGCGAGGCATTCAACTTCTCGCGCCTCGGCACTTTCCTCGAGCGCGCCGACAACACCGCGCGCATCCTGGACGTGAAGTACCACATCCTGCTGCCCTCGGTGGAGGACGTGGGCGGCGCGCTCGACTATTACCAGTGGGCGGCGCTGCTGCGCTCGGTGTCGGCGTTCGAGACCTATCGCCAGCTCTACCGCGACCAGATCTTTCCGATCAAGGTGGCGCATCTCCTGATCCTCGAGCGGCGCATGCCGCGCTCGCTTGCCGCCTGCTTCGACCAGGTGAAGGAGGCGATGGCGCGCATCCGCGGCCAGAAAGACGAGCCGGCCAAGCGCCTCGCCTACGAGCTGCATGCGCGGCTCTCGTACGCCGACGTCGAAGAGGTGTTCCAGGGCGGGCTGCACGAATTTCTCACCACCGTGCTCACCGATATCGGCGAGCTCGGCAGCCGCGTCCAGCGTGCCTACCTGGGGGCGGTGTGAACTTCTCCATCACGCACGAGTTCAAGTACACGTACGACTCGCCGGTGCGCCTGTCGACACAATACCTGCGCCTCATGCCGCGCGACACCGCGCGCCAGAAAGTGAGCGGCTGGCGGCTCGAGACGCCCGGGCCGGCGCTGCGCACCACCGACGGCTACGGCAACGTGCTGCACGTCCTCACCATCGACAAGCCGGTGTCGGAAATTTCCATCGAAGCCGCGGGCAGCGTCGAGACCGCGCCGGCGCTCGACGAGCCCTCCGATTTCACCGGCGCGCCGCTCTCGCCGCTGCTGTTCCTGCGGCCCACCGGACTGACCCGCGTCGACGAGGCGCTGGCGAGCTTCGCCGAGAAGTTTCGCCGCGCGGCCGGCGAGCACAGCGGCCTGCGCGAGCTCGCCGCGGCCATCCGGCAACGCGGCGGCTCGGCGGCGGACGCCGCGCACGCCTTCATTGCCTGCTGCCGCCACCTCGGCGTGCCGGCGCGCTATGTCTCCGGCTACGTGTACGCGAAGAAAGACCAGGATAATGGCGTGGCGATGCACGCCTGGGCCGAGGCCTGGGTAGTGGAGCGCTGGCGCAGCTTCGATATCGCGCACGACTGCGCGGTCGGCGAGGCGCACATCAAGATCGCGGTGGGCGCCGATTACCTCGATGCCTGCCCGGTGCGCGGCGTGCGCGTCGGCGGCGGCACCGAGACGCTGATTGCGCATGCCCAAGTCGAGGCCACTCAACAATAGACGCCACACAATGACCATCCATGTTGCCCTGAACCACGTCACCCGCTACCGCTACGACCGGCCGGTGATGCTCAGTCCCCAGGTGGTGCGCCTGCGGCCCGCGCCGCACACGCGTACACCGGTGCATGCCTATTCGCTGAAGGTGCGGCCGGAGAAGCACTTCGTCAACTGGCAGCAGGACCCGCAATCGAACTGGCTAGCGCGCTTCGTGTTCCAGGAGAAGACGCGCGAGCTGTCGATCGAGGTGGATCTGGTGGCCGAGATGTCGGTCATCAATCCGTTCGATTTCTTCCTCGAGCCGCACGCCGAGAAGTTCCCCTTCCAGTACGAGCCGTGGCAGCAGGTCGAGCTCGCGCCTTATCTCGCGCGCCTGCCGCTCACGCCGCTCTTCAAGGCCTGGCTCGACGAGATCCCGCGCGCGCCGAAGAGGACCAACGACTTCCTGGTGGAGCTCAACCAGCAGGTCGCAAGGGACGTGCGCTACCTGATCCGCATGGAGCCCGGCGTGCAGACGCCGGAGGAAACCATCGCGCTCGGCAGCGGCTCGTGCCGCGACTCGGGCTGGCTGCTGGTGCAGATCCTGCGCCACCTCGGCATCGCGGCGCGCTTCGTTTCCGGCTATCTGGTGCAGCTCGCGCCGGACGTGAAGTCGCTCGACGGCCCTTCGGGGCCGAGCGCCGATTTCACCGACCTGCATGCCTGGTGCGAGGCCTATCTGCCGGGCGCGGGCTGGGTCGGCCTCGACCCGACCTCGGGGCTGCTCGCGAGCGAAGGCCATATCCCGCTCGCCTGCACGCCCGAGCCGGCGAGCGCCGCGCCGCTCACCGGCCTCACGGAGAAATGCGAGGTCGAGTTCGTGCACGAGATGCGCATCGAGCGCGTGCGCGAGGCGCCGCGCGTCACCAAGCCCTACACCGAACTGCAGTGGCGTGCGATCGAAAGCCTCGGGCATCGCGTCGACGCCGACCTCGCCTCGCACGACGTGCGTCTGACGATGGGCGGCGAGCCGACCTTCGTGTCGCTCGACGACCGCGACGGCGACGAGTGGAACACCGAAGCGGTCGGGCCGAACAAGCGCCGCCTCGGCCTCGCCCTGCTGAAGAAGCTGAAAGCGCGCTATGCGCCCAAGGGTCTGCTGCACCTCGGGCAGGGCAAGTGGTATCCGGGTGAGCAGCTGCCGCGCTGGTCGCTGTCGTGCTTCTGGCGAAAGGACGGCGAGCCGGTATGGGACGACGCCTCGCTGTTCGCCGATGAAGGCGTCAACTACGGCGCAACGCCGGCGCAGGCTGCGATGTTCCTGAAAGCGCTGGCCGAGAGGCTCGAGCTCGATGCCAAGCACGTGTTCGCCGGCTACGAGGACACCTGGTACTACCTGTGGCGCGAGCGCAAGCTGCCCGCCAACGTCGACCCGTTCGATTCGCGCCTCGACGATCCGCTCGAGCGCGCGCGGCTGCGGAAGGTGTTCAAGCAGGGCCTCGACAAGGCGGTCGGCCACGTGCTGCCGATCAAGCGCGACAACGGCGGCGGCCGCTGGCAGACCGGCTCCTGGTTCCTGCGCGACGAGCGCTGCTATCTCGTCCCGGGCGACTCGCCGATGGGCCTGCGGCTGCCGCTCGACTCGATGCCCTGGGCGACTGCGGCCGATCGCCAAGGCCCCGGCGCGCCCGACCCGACGCAGCCTTTCGTGCACTTGCCGGCCTACCGGAAGATGCAATCCCGAGACTCGGTGGCTGCGCCGAGCGTGGACCGCAGGCCCGGCGACTTCGAGTCGGCGGCGTGGATCGCGCGCACCGCGCTCTGCGCCGAGCCAAGAAACGGCGTGCTCTACGTCTTCATGCCGCCGGTGGAGGCGCTCGAGGACTACCTCGAGCTGGTCGCCGCCGTCGAGGCGACCGCGGTGGAGCTCGGCTTTCCCGTGGTGCTCGAGGGCTACGAGCCGCCGAAGGACCCGCGCCTGCAATCGTTCCGCATCACGCCCGACCCCGGCGTGCTCGAGGTCAACGTGCATCCGACGGCGAGCTGGAGCGAGCTCGTGGCGAACACCGAGTTCCTCTACGAGCAGGCGCGCGAGACGCGCCTCACCACCGAGAAGTTCATGCTCGACGGGCGCCACGCCGGCACCGGCGGCGGAAATCACTTCGCGCTCGGCGGCGCGGCGCCGGCCGACTCGCCGTTTCTGCGCCGTCCCGACCTGCTCGCGAGCCTGGTGGCCTACTGGCACAACCATCCGTCGTTGTCGTTTCTGTTCTCCGGCATGTTCATCGGCCCGACCAGCCAGGCGCCGCGCCTCGACGAGGCGCGCAACGATTCGGTGTACGAGATCGAGATCGCCTTTCGCGAATTGAATAAGGCACGCGAGCACACGCCGCCGTGGCTGGTCGATCGGCTGTTCCGCAACCTGCTGGTCGACGCCACCGGCAACACGCACCGCGCCGAGTTCTGCATCGACAAGCTCTACTCGCCCGACAGCGCCACCGGCAGGCTCGGCCTGCTCGAGATGCGCGCCTTCGAGATGCCGCCGCATGCGCGCATGTCGCTCACCCAGCAGCTGCTGATGCGCGCGCTGGTCGCGCGCTTCTGGCAGAAGCCGTACGTGCCCGCCAGGCTCAAGCGTTGGGGCACGGAGCTGCACGACCGCTTCATGCTGCCGTGGTTCGTGTGGCAGGACTTCGAGGACGTCGCCGCCGAGCTGCGCGAGTTCGCCTACCCGATCGAGGCGCAATGGTTCGCACCGCA
>DASWER010000556.1:0-2926 GCA_036394655.1 Burkholderiales bacterium | reverse complement strand
GCGGTGCTGCCGACGCGCGCGCCCAACCTGCTGGTGAACGGATCTTCCGGCATCGCCGTCGGCATGGCGACCAACATCCCGCCGCACAACCTGGGCGAGGTGGTCGACGCCTGCCTGCACCTGCTCGCCAACCCGAGCTGCGCGATCGAGGAGCTGATCAAGCTCATGCCGGCGCCCGATTTCCCGACCTCGGGGATCATCTACGGACTCGCCGGCGTGCACGAGGGCTATCGCACGGGGCGCGGCCGCGTGGTGATGCGCGCGCGCACGCATTTCGAGGAGATCGGCAAGGGCGACCGCCAGGCGGTGATCGTCGACGAGCTGCCCTACCAGGTGAACAAGAAGGCGCTGCTCGAGAAGCTCGCCGAGCTGGTCACCGACAAGCGCCTCGAGGGCATCTCGGATCTGCGCGATGAGTCCGACAAGTCCGGCATGCGCATGGTGATCGAGTTGAAGCGCGGCGAGATCCCGGAGGTGGTGCTGAACAACCTCTACAAGATGACGCAGCTGCAGGACGCCTTCCATATGAACATGGTGGCGCTGGTCGACGGCCAGCCGCGCGTCCTCAACCTCAAGGAGCTGATCGACGCGTTCATCTCGCATCGGCGCGAGGTCGTCACGCGGCGCACGGCGTTCCAGCTGCGCCAGGCGCGTGCCCGCGGCCACGTGCTCGAAGGCCTGGCGGTCGCGCTCTCGAACGTCGACGAGGTGATCGAGCTCATCAAGAAGGCGCCTTCGCCGGCGGAGGCGAAGCGCGGCCTGATGGGCCGTGCCTGGCCTTCGGACCTGGTGCACACCATGATCGGCGACAAGCCCGCCACGCAGTTCAGGCCCGAGGGCCTCGCCGCCGAGCTCGGCCTGAAGCCCGAGGGCTACCGGCTGAGCGAAGACCAGGCGCAGGCGATCCTCGAGCTGCGGCTGCAGCGCCTGACCGCTCTCGAGCGCGACAAGATCCGCGACGAGTATCGCGAGATCATGACGACGATCGCCGATCTGATCGACCTGCTCGCCAAGCCGGCGCGCATCACCAAGATGATCGGCGACGAATTGCGCACGCTGAAGGCGGCCTTCGGCGACGCGCGCAAGAGCGAGATCGTCACCGTCGCCGAGGACATCTCGATCGAGGACCTGATCGCGCCCCAGGACATGGTCGTGACCTTCTCGCACGGCGGTTATGTGAAGTCCCAGCCGCTCGCCGATTACCGGGCGCAAAGACGCGGCGGCCGGGGGCGCATGGCAACCACGATGAAGGAAGACGATTTCATCGAGCGCCTGTTCGTCGCGCATTCGCACGACTACCTGCTGTGCTTCTCGAACCGCGGGCGGCTCTACTGGCTCAAGGTCTACGAGGTGCCGGCCGGCAGCCGCTCGGCGCGCGGCAAGCCGATCGTGAACATGTTCCCGCTCGAGGAAGGCGAAAAGATCACCGCCGTCGTGCCGGTCAAGGAATTCGACCAGGAGCATTTCGTCTTCATGGCGACCTCGCAGGGCACGGTAAAGAAGACGCCGCTCGACGAATTCTCGCGGCCGCGGCCGAGCGGCATCATCGCCGTAGGCCTGGACGAGGGCGACTACCTCGTGGGCGCCGCGCTCACCGACGGCAAATACGACGTCATGCTGTTCTCTTCCGAGGGCAAGGCAGTGCGCTTCGAGGAGACCGACGTGCGTCCCATGGGTCGCCAGGCCACCGGCGTGCGCGGCATGCGCCTTGGCGAGGGCCAGCGGGTGGTATGCATGCTCGCGGCCAACAATGATTCGAAGGGCGTGCTCACCGCCACCGAAAACGGCTTCGGCAAGCGCACCGCGCTTGGCGAATACCCGCGGCATGGCCGCGGCGGGCAGGGCGTGATCTCGATCCAGACCTCGGAGCGCAATGGCAAGGTGGTCGGTGCCGTGCTGGTCGAGGACACGGACGAGGTGATGCTGATCTCCACCGGCGGCGTGCTGATCCGCACCAGCGTCGCCCAGATCCGCGAGATGGGGCGCTCGACCCAGGGCGTGACGCTGATCGCGCTTTCCGATGGTGAGAAGCTCGCCGGCATCGAGCGCATCGAAGAGCGCGACCTCAGCAACGGCAATGGCAACGGCGGCAACGGCGACAGCCACGAGGAGCTGCCGCCGGACGCCCCGCCCGCTGCTCCCTCCGACGGACCGCCGCCCACGGTGCACTGATGTCCAGGATTTTCAATTTCAGCGCGGGCCCCGCGATGCTGCCCGCCGAAGTCCTTTCCCGCGCCGGCGACGAGATCCTCGACTGGCACGGCAGCGGCATGTCGGTGATGGAGATGAGCCATCGCGGCAAGGAGTTCGTCGGCATCGCCGCCGAAGCCGAGAAGGATCTGCGCGAGCTGCTCGCAATTCCGGCGAACTACAAGCTGCTGTTCCTGCAGGGTGGCGCCACGCTGCAGTTCGCCCAGATCCCGATGAACCTGCTGCGCGGCAAGGGCAAGGCCGATTACATCTCGACCGGCGAATGGTCGAAGAAGGCGATCAAGGAAGCCAAGGCCTTTTGCGACGTGCACATCGCTGCGAGTGCCGAGGACAGGAACTTCAGCTACGCGCCCAAGAGCTGGAACCTGCGCAACGACGCGGCCTACGTCCATTACTGCTCGAACGAGACCGTCGGCGGCGTCGAGTTCCACCAGGTGCCGAAGGCAGAAATTCCCCTGGTGGCCGATGCGTCGTCGCACTTCCTCTCGCGCCCGATCGAGGTCGCCAAGTTCGGCCTGATCTATGCCGGCGCGCAGAAGAATGTCGGCCCCGCCGGCCTGACGATCGTCATCGTGCGCGACGATCTCCTTGGCCACGTGCTCAAGGGCACGCCGAGCGTGATGGACTACAAGCTGCAGGCCGAGGCCGACTCGATGCTCAACACGCCGCCGACCTACTCCATGTACATCGCCGGCCTGGTGTTCAAATGGTTGAA
>DASWER010000555.1:0-19355 GCA_036394655.1 Burkholderiales bacterium | reverse complement strand
AGCAGGTGGCGCGCAAAGCGCGCCGCGAACACTATCCGGCGCCTTACGCGATCCTCGAGCTCTGGAAGAAGTACGACGGCAATCCCTTCCTCGCTTCCAGCGATCCATCGGCATCCGTCGAGTCGCTGTTCGCGCATCCCACTACGGCGAATCTCATCCGCATCTTCTTCCTCCAGGAGCGGATGAAGGAGCTCGGCAAGGGCGCGGACTTCAAACCCCGGCATGTGCATATCGTGGGCGCCGGCGTGATGGGCGGCGACATCGCCGCGATCTGCGCGATGCGCGGCCTGACCGTCACGCTGCAGGACACCGCCCCCGACCGGCTTGCGCCCGCCGTGAAGCGCGCTGCGCAGCTCTTCAAGCGGCGGCTGCGCGACGAGCGCCGCGTGCGCGACGCGATGGACAGGCTGATCCCGGATGTCTCGGGACAAGGCGCGCGCCAGGCCGACGTCATCATCGAGGCGATCTTCGAGAACCTGCAGGCGAAGCGCGAGCTCTTCGCCAAGCTGGAAGCCATTGCCAAGCCATCGGCAATACTGGCGACCAATACCTCGAGCCTGAAGCTCGGCGACATCGCTACGGCGCTGAAGGATCCGACGCGTCTCGTCGGCATCCACTTCTTCAATCCCGTGCCGCTGTTGCAGCTGGTGGAAGTCGTCGCCGGCGATCGGACCCAGCCGGAGGCGGCGAAGCACGCCGCAGCGTTCGTGCGCTACATCGACAAACTGCCGCTGCCGGTGAAAGATTCGCCGGGCTTCCTGGTGAATCGTGTGCTCGGCCCCTATATGCAGAACGCGTTCCGCATGATCGACGAGGGCGTGAAGCCCGAGACCATCGATGCGGCGATGGAGGAGTTCGGCATGCCGATGGGACCGGCGGAGCTCGCCGATACGGTGGGACTCGACATCTGCCTCGCGGCGGGCAAGTCGCTCGCCAAGGGCGCGACGTCCGTGCCCAAGCTGCTCTCGAGCAAGGTCGAGGCGGGACAGCTCGGCAAGAAAACCGGCCAGGGAATTTATCGCTGGCAGAATGGACGAGCAGTCAAAGGCCAGGCGGACGCCTATGGGCCCGACTTGGTGGAGAAGCTGATCGCCCCATACCTCGCCGAAGCGCAGCGCGTGCTCGAGGAAGGCATCGTCGCCGAGGCCGACCTGGTCGACGCCGGACTCATCTTCGGCACCGGCTTCGCGCCGTTCCGCGGCGGGCCGCTGCACTATCTCCAGCATGGAAAAACTTCCGGATAAGCAGCCAGCGCTGCGCGTCATGCCGATGCCGGCGGACGCGAACCAGAACGGCGACATCTTCGGCGGCTGGATCATGTCGCAGGTCGACATTGCCGGCGGCGCCGTCGCCGGGCGCATCGCGCGCGGCCGCGTCGCCACGGTGGCGGTGAAGGAGTTCGTCTTCAAGCAGCGGGTGCAGATCGGCGACCTGCTGTCCTTCTACGCTGAGGTCGAGCACATCGGCAAGACCTCGGTCTCCGTAAAGGTCGAGGTGTATGCCGAGCGGCGTCCCTCGGACCCGCATGTGGTGAAGGTCACCGAGGCGACGCTCACCTATGTCGCGATCGACGGCGCCGGGCAGCCGCGCCCGGTGCCGCGCGACTGATTGCTGCTCGACCCGACAGCGCTCGCCCTGGTCGCGGCGCTCGGGTGCATCGCCGCGATCGTCGGCGGCATGGGCGGCTTCGGCACCGGCATCATCCTGACCGCGGCGCTCGCGCCCTTCATCGGCGTCAAGGCGGTGATCCCGGTGCTCGCGGTGGCGGGCGCGATCATCAACGGCGGACGCTTCTGGTTCTATCGCCATAGCCTGCGGCGGCGCCAGCTCGCGCTGGTGCTCGCGTCTTCGCTGCCTTTCCTCGTGCTCGGCACCTGGATCTACAGCGCGCTCGACGCGCGCGCCGTCGGCACGGTGCTCGGCATCGTGGTGATCGCGTCGGTGCCGCTGCGCCGGGCGCTCAACCGCCGCAAGATGGCGCTCGGCAACACCGGCCTTGCGGTCGGCTCGACGGTGTTCGGCCTCGCCAGTGGACTGACCAGCGGCGTCGGCGTGATTCTCATCTCGCTCCTGCTCGGCACCGGCATGTCCGGCTCCGCCGTGCTCGCCACCGATGCGCTCGCAAGCGTCGTACTCGATGTGTGCAAGGCGGCCCTGTTTCAGCGCTTCGCGCTGCTCGACGAGCAAATCTTCGTCACCGGCGTCGTGATCGGCGTCGCCACCGTACCGGGCAGCGCAATCGCCGCCTGGCTCGTGAACCGCATGCACGCGCATCTGCATGTCCTCTTCCTGGAAAGCCTGATCCTCATCGGCGGCGCCTCGCTCCTTTGGAACTCATGGAGGTAACGCTCACCGCTGCGGACGGCTATGCGCTCGGCGCCACGCTCTACGGCTCAGGCAGCCGCGCGGTGCTCGTCATGTCGGCCACCGGCGTGCCGCAGTCCTACTACGCGAAGTTCGCCGGCTACCTCGCCGAGCGCGGCTTCACCGTGCTCACCTTCGACTATCGCGGCATCGGCCGCTCGCTTGCCGGTAAGGTCAGCCAGGTCGTCGCGCGCATGCGCGACTGGGCACTGCTGGATGCCGCGGCAGCCTTCCGCTTTCTTCCCCAATCACCGGTGCTGATCGTGGGCCACAGCTTCGGCGGCCAGGCGCTCGGGTTGCTTCCCGAGCCGGAACGCATCGCGGCCGCGCTGGTCGTCGGCTCGCAGAGCGGCTATTGGCGCCACTGGCCCCCGCTGGGCCAGGCCTGGATGTGGCCAGTGACCCATGTCGGCATGCCGGCGGTGACCAAGCTCCTCGGCTACTTTCCCGGCTCGCGATTGGGCTTCGGCGAGGACCTGCCGCCGGGCGTGGCGATCGAGTGGGCGAGCTGGTGCCGAAATCCGCGTTATCTGGTCGGCGCGCTCGGCGTCGACGCGGCGTACGCGCGCCTGCGCGCGCCGCTTCGCGCCTATGCGATCAGCGACGACCGGTTCGCGCCCTTGCGCGCCGTCGATGCGCTCGGCGCGCTGTATCCAAATTCACGGTGGGAAACCCGCAAGGTGGCGCCGCGCGAGCTCGGGGTGAAAAGCATCGGCCACTTCGGCTTCTTCCGCGAGCGCTTTCGCGATAGCCTGTGGCGCGAATCCGCCGACTGGCTGGAGAGGCGATGAAGGAGCTCGAGGGAAAAGTGGCCGCCGTCACCGGCGCGGCGAGCGGCCTCGGCCGCGCGATGGCGCTCGCCTTCGCCGATGAAGGCATGCACGTCGCCCTCGGCGACGTCAGCGACCTGGACGAAGTGCTCACCGCGGTAAAGCGCCGGGGCGTCAATGCGCTGGCGATGAAGCTGGATGTGTCCAAAGCGCTGGAAGTGGAAGCGTTCGCGCAGAAGATCGATGCCGAGCTGGGCGGCGCGCATCTGGTGTGCAACAACGCGGGCGTCTCGCCGCTCGGCGCGGCGTGGGAGACGAGCGTAGGCGACTGGCAATGGATCCTCGGCGTCAATCTCTGGGGCGTGATTAACGGCGTACGCAGCTTCCTGCCGCGCCTCATGGCGCGCAATGAGGGCCATGTCGTGAACACCGCGTCGGTCGCCGGCCTCATCAATCCGCCGGGCTCCGGCGCGTACAACGTGACCAAGCACGCGGTGGTCGCGCTATCGGAGACGCTGCACCACGACCTGCGCGAGCGCAATTCCGCAGTGGGCGTCTCGGTGCTCTGCCCGGCCTATGTGCCCACCGGCATCGCCGATTCAGAACGCAATCGGCCGTCGGCGTTGCAGGCGACGGTGAAATCCAAGGAAACGCTGGCGCGCGAGCAGATGCTGAGGAAAGCCGTGGAGTCCGGGCGGCTCTCGGCCGATGACGTGGCGCGCGCGGTGGTGCAGGCGGTGAAGGGCGAGCGCTTCTACATCCTCACGCATCCGCGCATCAAGGGCGCGATCCGCGCGCGCATGGAAGACATCCTCGAAGAGCGCACGCCGCGCAACCCGATGGCGCTTTAGGCGGCGAGACCGGGGAAGAGGCGCTTCAGCCCGTCGGCCATCGTCTCGATGGCGATCGCGGCGAGGATCAGGCCAAGCAGGCGTGTCGCGACGTTGAGCGCGGTGGTGCTCAGGCGGTTGCCGACGGCATGCGCCGCGAGCAGCAGCGCCCAGAGCAGCGCGCACATCAGGGCGATGCAGACGATGAGCGCAGCCACATGGGCCACGCCGCCGGCCTGCGCGGCGATGATCGTGGTGCTGATCGCACCGGGCCCGGCGAGCAGCGGCACCGCGAGCGGCACCACGCCCGACACTTCGCCGGCTTCGAGCTCTTCGGCTTCGGCGCGCGTCTGGCGCATCTCGCCCACCTTGGCGTTGAGCATCGCGAGCGCCATCAGGAGCAGCACCAGGCCGCCGCCGACGCGGAACGCGGGCAGGCTGGCGCCGAGCGCCTTGAGGAGCGACTCGCCAAAGATCGCCGAGCCGGCGAGCACGAGAAACACCGTGATCGTGACCACGTTCGCGAGGCGCCGCCGGCCGGCATCGTCGCGCGCCGCGGTGACGCTGATGAAGATCGGGATGGCGAGAAACGGATCGAGTACCGCGGTCAGCGTGACCAGGTAGCGCAGGTACTCCTGCAACTCGTTCATCTGGACGTCAGGCCGCCTTCATCGCGGCCTGCGCGGCCTTGCGGTCGTCGGTCACCTGCTTGAACGCCGGGCGCTCGCCGAGCATCTTCAGATACGGCTTGATCTGCGGCATCGATTCGAGCATGTCGTGCCCGAAGGCGCCCTTGGTCGCGAGCGACACCAGCGGCAGGTGCACGAACGCCGCGCAATCGGCGAGCGTGAGCTGCGCGCCGGCGACATAGGGATCGAACTTGGCGCGCGCGCGGAACGCGCGGATGCCCCTGACGAGGTCCGCCTCGACCGCCTGCTTCAGGTCGTCGGACACCGGGCGCCCAAAGAACACCTGCCCGTAGAGCCGCCGCGCCACCAGCTCGACGTGCAGCTCCATGAACGTGATCAGCTCGCGCACGCGTGCGCGCTCGAGCGCGTCACGCGGGTAGAGCGGCTTCTGCGGATAGGCGTCCTCGAGGTATTCGCAGATCACCTGCGACTCGGCGAGCTGCGCGCCGCCGTCGAGCTCGACGAACGGTACCTTGCCCATCGGCGTGCGGGCGAGAAAGTCGTCCTTCTGCGACGGCTTACAGGTCGGATCGAGCTCGAAGGACACGCCCTTCTCGAGCATCGCGATGTGTGCCTTGCAGAAGTAGTTGCTGATGTGAAAGCCGCAAAGCTTGATCATGCGCTCCCCCCGTAAAAGTCCAGGTGGCATTATAGGGACCATGTCCAAGGACGATCCCGGGATCATCACCGAGCTCGCGGCAGGGACGTCCTACGGCGGCTACCTCGCGCTCGACGTGCTGCTCTCGGCGCAGCGGCCGCGCTCGAAGCACCACGACGAGATGCTGTTCATCATCCAGCACCAGACCGCCGAGCTGTGGATGAAGCTCATGATCCACGAGCTCGCCGCGGCGATCGAGCACGTGAAGGCCGACAAGCTCGCGCCCTGCTTCAAGATCCTCGCGCGCGTGAAGCAGATCCAGCGCCAGCTGTTCGAGCAATGGGCGGTGCTCGAGACGCTCACGCCCTCCGAATACCTCGAATTCCGCGATGTGCTCGGTCCGGCCTCCGGCCTGCAGTCGTTCCAGTTCCGCGCTATCGAGTTTCTCCTGGGCAACAAGAACGCGCAGCGCCTCGAGCTCTACCGGCACGATGAGCACACGCGGCGGCTGCTGGAGCGCCTGCTGCATGCGCCCAGCCTGTACGACGAGTTCCTGCGCCATCTCGCAAGGCGCGGCATGCCGGTGCCGAAGGAGCGCAGCGAGCGCGACTGGTCGCAGCCCTATGAGCGCCACTCCGGCGTGGTTGCGGTGTTCAAGACCATCTACGACGATCCCAAGACGCACTGGGACGCGTACGACATGTGCGAGAAGCTGGTCGACGTCGAGGAGAACTTCCAGCTCTGGCGCTTCCGCCACGTGAAGACGGTCGAGCGCGTCATCGGCTTCAAGCGCGGCACCGGCGGCAGCGACGGCGTCGCCTTCCTGCGCAAGTCGCTCGAGGTCGCCCTGTTTCCCGAGCTGATTGATGTCCGCACCCACCTTGGATGAAGCCTGGCTGAAGCAGTACGTCTGGCCGCGCTTTTCGCGCGTGCTGGCGCGCAAGGAGATCTATCTCGCCAATCATTCGCTCGGCCGGCCGCCCGACGGCACGGCCGAGGACGTGCGCAGCGCGCTCGACGCCTGGTACGGCGAGATGGATGGCGCCTGGGATTACTGGATCGCCGCCCGCGACAAGTGGCGCACGCTGACCGCCAGGCTGGTGGGCGCGCCACGCGCCGATTGCATCATCCCGAAGACCAGTGCCGGCCAGGGGCTGCGCGCGGTGCTGAACGCGCTGCCCGGCAAGCCGCGCGTGGCGACCAGCGACGGCGAATTCGATTCGATCGATTTCATCCTGCGGGTGTATCGCGAGCTCGGACGCGCCGAGCTGAAGATCATGCCGTGGCAGGAGATGTCCGCCGCGGGCGCGGATCTGGTGGTGCTCTCGAGCGTGATGTTCCGCACCGGCGAGGTCGTCCGGCACCTGCCGAAACTGATCCACGAGGCGCACGCCGCCGGCGCGCTGGTGCTGCTCGACGTCTATCACCACGCCGGGGTGCTGCCGCTCGACCTCGCCGCCCTGGAGGCCGATTTCGCCATCGGCGGCTCGTACAAGTATCTGCGCGGCGGACCCGGCGCGTGCTGGCTGTACGTGCGCCCGGGTCTCGTCGACAGCATGCGTACCCTCGATACCGGCTGGTTCGCGAAGAAGGAGCCGTTCAGCTACGCCCGCCCGGAGCCGCCGGAGTTCGGCCCGGGCGGCGATGCCTGGCTCGAGTCGACGCCGCCGGTGCTGGCGCCCTTCCAGGCGCTGGCGGGACTCGAGCTGACGCTCGAGCTCGGCGTCGCGCAGCTGCGCGCCTACTCCATGGAGCAGAAGCAGCGGCTCGCGCAGCTCCTCCCGGAGGTTGAAGGCGCCGACAAGCACCACGGCGCCTTCGTCACCCTCAAGCACCGCGACGCCGCGCGCATCGCAGCCGAGCTGAAGGAGCGCGGCGTGAAGATCGATGCGCGCGGCGAGTATCTGCGCCTGTGCCCGGACATCCTCAATCCGGTGGCGGAGCTCGAGCGGGCGGCGGCTACTTTAAGAGGTCTGCTGGAGGCGAGTACGGCGCATTGAGGGCGGCGGCGACTTCGGGGTGCGTGATCTTGCCGCGCGCCACGTTGAGACCGTTCCTGAGGTGCTCGTCATCGGCGAGCGCGCGCTTCCAGCCCTTGTTCGCGAGCGCCAGCACGAAGGGCAGCGTGGCGTTGTTCAGCGCGTAGGTTGAAGTGCGCGGCACCGCGCCGGGCATGTTGGTGACGCAGTAGTGCACCACGTCATCGACGATGTAGGTCGGATCGGCGTGCGTCGTCGGCTTGGAGGTCTCGAAGCAACCACCCTGATCGATGGCGATGTCGACCACCACCGCGCCGGTCTTCATCGCCTTCACCATCTGGCGCGTGACGAGCTTCGGCGCCGCGGCGCCGGGGACCAGGACCGCGCCGATCACAAGATCGGCGGAAAGCACATGTTGCTCGACCGTGTCGCGGCTCGAGTGTACGGTGACCGCGCGGGCACCGAACTCGGCTTCCATTTTTCTGAGCACGTCCAGCGAGCGATCCAGCACATACACGCGCGCACCCGAGCCCACCGCCATGCGCGCGGCGCTCGAGCCCGAGACGCCGGCGCCGAGGATGGTGATCTTCGCCGGCGGCACGCCGGGCACGCCGCCGAGCAGGATGCCCATGCCGCCGCGCTCCTTCTCGAGGCAGCTGCCGCCGACCTGCACCGACATGCGGCCCGCGACCTCCGACATCGGCGCGAGCAGCGGCAGGCCGCCGCCGGCACGAGTCACGGTCTCGTACGCGATGCACACTGCTTTTGAATCCTGGAGATCCTTGGTCTGCTGGGGATCGGGCGCAAGGTGCAGGTAGGTGAAAAGCACATGGCGCTCGGTGATCTTCTTGCGCTCCTCGCGCTGCGGCTCCTTCACCTTGACGATGAGCTCGGCTTCCTGCCATGGATTGCCGATGCGCGCGCCGGCCTTCTCGTAGGCCGCATCCGGGGCGCCGATGCCGCCGCCGGCGTTGGTTTCCACCACCACCTGGTGACCGTGCGCGACCAGCTCGCGCACCGAGGTGGGCGTCAGGCCGACGCGGTACTCGTGGGTCTTGACCTCCTTCGGGACGCCGACGATCACCCGCATTCCCTCACCGGACTCGTGCCTTGGCCAGGGCTTCGACTACCGAGGTCTGCTCGCCGAGCTCGAGCTTGGCGATCTGGTTGCGATGCACTTCGTCGGGACCGTCGGCGAAGCGCAAAGTTCTCGCGTGGGCATACGCATACGCGAGGCCGTAGTCGTCGGAGACG
The DNA here is from genome assembly GCA_036394655.1 of Burkholderiales bacterium. Lineage (GTDB taxonomy): Bacteria > Pseudomonadota > Gammaproteobacteria > Burkholderiales > SG8-39 > SCGC-AG-212-J23. The sequence continues at coordinate 10,871 of DASWER010000555.1, read as the reverse complement.
CCGCCGCCGCCATGCACCTGCATCGCCCAGTCGATCACCTGGAGCGCGACGTTCGGCGCCAGCACCTTGATCATGCCGATCTCCTTCTTCGCCGCCTTGTTGCCCACCGTGTCCATCTTCCAGGCGGCGTTCAGCACGAGAAAGCGCGCGCTGTCGATCATGATGCGCGCCTCGGCGATGCGCTCGCGCGTCACGCCCTGGTCGGCGACCGGGCGGCCAAAGGCGATGCGCTCGGTGGCGCGCCTGCACATCTTCTCGAGGGCGCGCTCGGCCTGGCCGAGCAGGCGCATGCAGTGGTGGATGCGGCCGGGCCCGAGGCGGCCCTGCGCGATCTCGAAGCCGCGGCCTTCGCCGAGGAGCACGTTGCCGGCCGGCACGCGCACATCCTTCAGCTCGATCTCCATGTGGCCGTGCGGCGCGTCGTCGTAGCCGAACACCGGCAGGTGGCGCAGGATCTTGAGGCCCTTGGTCTCCGCCGGCACCAGGATCATCGACTGCTGGCTGTGCCGCGACGGGTTGTCGGGATCGGTCTTGCCCATCACGATGTAGATCTTGCAGCGCGGATCGCCGGCGCCGCTCGACCACCACTTGGTGCCGTTGATGACGTACTCGTCGCCTGCGGCGCCCGTCTTTCTTACTATCTGCGTCTGGATGTTGGTGGCATCCGACGACGCCACCGCCGGCTCGGTCATCAGGAACGCCGAGCGGATCTTTCCCTCGAGCAGCGGCTCGCACCAAGTCTTGATGTGCTCGGGCGTGCCGTACTTGAGCAGCGTCTCCATGTTGCCGGTGTCGGGCGCCGAGCAATTGAACACCTCCGGCGCCCATTCGACGCGTCCCATGATCTCGCAGAGCGGCGCGTACTCGAGGTTGGTCAGCGTGCCGCCGTGCGATTTCGGGCGCCACAGATTCCACAGCCCGGCGGCGCGCGCCTTGGGCTTCAGCTCCTCGATGATGGGGACCACCTCCCATCTCTTGTCGCTGCGCGTGTGCGCATGCCACTTGTGCTCGTTCGGATAGACGTGCTCCTTCATGAACGCGCTGACGCGCTCGCGAAGCTCCTGCACCTTGGGCGTGTAATCGAAGTTCAAGCGGCCCTCCTCAGTATTTTCTCCACCTGCTGCCAGCCAAGCTCGGCCATCGGCTTCGCGCGCTCCCCGGCATCCTTCGCGTGAGCGCTCGCCGCAGTGCCGTCGACCACGCGCTTGCGGATGCCTTGCAGGATGGCGGCGATGCGAAACAGGTTGTACGCCAGATAGAAATCCCAGTGCGTCGGGTCGATGCCTTCCGTTCCCGTCCGCTTGCAGTACATGCGCACATAATCCGCCTCGGCAGGAATGCCCAATTGCGCGAGATCGAGCCCGCCGATGCCGCGGAACTGTCCCGGCGGAATGTGCCAGCTCATGCAGTGATAGGCGAAGTCGGCCAGCGGATCGCCGAGCGTCGAGAGCTCCCAGTCGAGCACCGCCAGGATCTTCGGCTGCGTCGGATGGAAGATCGCGTTATCCAGGCGGTAGTCACCATGCACCACGGTGGTGGCGCTTTCCGGCGGAATGTTCTTCGGCAGCCAGGCGATGAGATTGTTCATCGCCTCCATGCGCTCGGTCTCGGAGGCCTGGTACTGCTTGCTCCAGCGCGCCACCTGGCGCTCGATGTAGTTGCTCGGCTTGCCGAAGGTCTCCAAGCCGAGCGCGCGATAGTCGAGCTGGTGCAGCTCGGCGATGACGCGGTTCAGCTCCTGCCAGATCGCGAAGCGCTCCGCCTTCGACATGCCGGGCAGGCTCTGGTCCCACAGCACGCGGCCCTCGACGTAGTCCATGACGTAGAACGCGGTGCCGATGACCGATTCGTCCTCGCACAGCGCATGCGGACGTGCGACTGGAAAGCCTTTCGGATGCAGGGCAGCGATGACGCGGTATTCGCGATCCACCGCGTGCGCCGAGGGCAGCAGCTTGCCGGGTGGTTTGCGCCTGAGCACGAAGCGGCGTCCATCGGCGGCGGTGAGGCGGTACGTGGGATTCGACTGGCCGCCCTTGAACTGCTCGATCTGCGCGATGCGAAAACCGAGGAATTTCTCGAGCGCTCCGCCATCGATGCGATGCCGCTCTTCGACCGGCTTCGTGCCGATGAACTGCTCGAACATGGGCTTCGAAGCTTACCCTAGAATGCTCGCGCCACGACCGCTCGCGTCGGCGCTGTTCAAGACCTTCCCGATGGAGCAACCTGCAGCCAGAAAGTCACCGGCCCGTCGTTCACCAGGCTGACCTGCATGGCGGCGCCGAAGCGCCCCGTGGATACATGGGCCGCCTCGGCCGCTTTCTCCGCGAACTTCACGAACAGCAGCTCGCCATCGGCCGGCGCCGCGGCGCTAGAAAAGCTGGGACGCAGCCCGCTATTGGTATCCGCGGCCAGCGTGAACTGCGGCACCGCGAGCAGCTCGCCGCCGATGTCCTTGAGCGAGAGATTCATCTTGCCCTGCCCGTCGGCAAAGATGCGGTAGGCGAGCACGCGCTCGGCGAGGCGCTGCGCCTCCACCTCGCCGTCGCCGCGCTCGACGCCGATCAGCGCAAGGATGCCTTTGCCGATGGCGGCGATTTCGGCGCCGTCGATGCGCACGGCAGCCGTGCTGACGCGCTGGATGAGAGCAATCAAGCGATGATGTCGGGAATAAGGCGGGCGCGCATGCGCTGGATCTGATCCTTGAGGAGAAGCTTGCGCTTCTTAAGGCGCTGCAGCTGCAGCCGGTCCTGCGCCGGATCGGCGGCGAGCCGGTTGATCACGTCATCGAGATCGTGGTGCTCGATCTCAAGCGCATGAAGACGCTGCCGAATCTGCGCCTTCTCCTCCTCGGTCAGAGGGAAATCCGTCACCTAGAGGGAAATCCGTCACCTGTGCAATACATCATGCCCGATGGCGGCATCGTATCCCTATACTGGACGTGGGAAAACCCCCCGCCGCATGCAACGCAACGACTACGACGTCAGCGATTCGATCCGCACCACCGACCCCACGGCGGTCGGCGCGGAAGTCATTCGTCTTTACTGCAAGCTGTTTCCGCACGCGAGCCCGCGGGCGCTCGAGCGCGCCTTCGCCGACATCGCGCGCATGTACGACGGCGGCGATTTCGTCTACTGGCCGTGCGATACCGAGTATCACGACGTCCAGCACGTGCTCGACGTCACCCTGGCGATGGCGCGGCTGATGGACGGTTACCAGGGCAGCCGCAATGGCGGCGAAGCGCTGGTGCCCGAGCTGTTCCTCGTCGGCACGCTCGCGGCGCTGTTCCACGATATCGGCTACCTGCGCAGGCGCAACGACCACCGCCACCGCTATGGCGCCGAATATACGATCACGCACGTCGACCGCGGCGCCATATTCCTGCGCCGCTACGGCACCGAGCTCGGGCTGGAAAATGCCGAAGCGCAGCTTGCAGCGACGCTGCTGCACTTCACCGGCTACGACCGCAAGCCCGATTCGATCCGCATCGGCGCCGGACTGCCGCGGCTCATCGGCCAGCTGCTCGGCACCGCGGACATCATCGCGCAGATGTCCGACCGCTGTTATCTCGAGAAATGCCGCGACCGCCTGTACCCCGAATTCGTGCTCGGCAACCTCGGCGCGCCGCGCGGCCGGCGCCTGCCGGTGTTCGCTTCGTCGGCCGACCTCGTCGCGAAGACGCCGGGTTTCTACGAAGGCGCGACGCGGCGCCTCGAAGGACAGCTCGGGCGCACGTATGAGTACGCGGCACGCCACTTCGGCGGGGCCAACCTTTACCTGGACGGGATGCGCAGGAACGTAAGCTATGTCGCCGGCAGCCCGGCGCCGGTGCTGCGCCGCCAGCCGCCGTATACGCTGCTGCCCGAAGTCCAGCCTTACCCGCGCGATCTCTTCGGCCTCGATCGTTAGCAGCGCCGGGCCCCGGCGCCAGTGCGACAATCGGCGCACGGAGGCCCTATGACCAGTCGTCGTGAATCGCTGAAAGCGCTAGCCGCATTCGGTTCCCTCGCCTCGCTGCCGCACTCGGCCAAGGCGCAGTCCGAAGCCGATATTCCACTGCAGGGCATCGGGCATCGCATCCGCCATGTCTCCTACAGCGACCAGGGCGGCCGGCCCGACGCGGTGCAGGTGATGGTGAATCGGCGCCACGTGTACGTCGGGCACATGTTCAGCGGCGGCATCACGATCCTGGACGCGGCCGACCCGCGACAGCTCAAGCCCGTGCACTACTGGCACCCGGGCGCCCTCACGCGCACGCACCAGCTCCAGGTCGCGAACGACATCCTGCTGGCGGCCAATGGCGCCAACATCGTCGCGCTCCAGTCCTACGACAACCAGCGCGGGTATTTCGAGAACAACCTCGCCGACAGCATGACCAAGCAGGGCAAGTTCCGCTCGGGGCTCTCGATCCACGACGTGTCGAAGCCGGGCGAGCTGCGCGAGATCGCCTTCCTCGAGATGCCCGGGCTCGGCGTCAACCGCTCATGGTGGCCCGGCGGGCGCTATGCGTACGTTTCGGCGCATTTCGACGGCTTCACCGACCATATCCTCTGCGTCGTCGATCTCAACAACATCACCAAGCCCGAGATCGTGTCGCGCTGGTGGCTGCCGGGCATGAACCGCGCCGCGGGCGAGAAGCCGGCGCTGCCGCCGGGACGCCGCGCCGCGCTGCATCATATGCTGACCTCGGGCGATCGCGGCTACGCGAGTTGGCGCGACGGTGGCCTGACGGTGCACGACCTCAGCGACCCGCGCAATCCGAAGCTGCTCTCGCACCTCAACTGGTCGCCGCCCTTCCCCGGCGGCACCCACACCGCGCTGCCGCTCCCGGGCCGCAACCTGGTGGTGGTGGCCGACGAGGCGAACGCAGAGAAGTGCGCCAAGGGAATGTTCCATACGTTCGTGCTCGACGTGCGCGCGCCGCAGAACCCGGTGCCGATCGCCACGCTGCCGACCCCGAGGGAGCGCGACTATTGCGCCGCACCCGGGACCTTCGGCCCGCACAACCTGCACGAGAACCGTCCGGGGTCGATGCAAAGCGAAGACACGATCTTCGCGACCTACAACAATGCCGGCGTGCGGATCTTCGACATCAAGGACGCCTTCGCGCCCAAAGAGGTCGCCTATTGGGTGCCGCCGCCGCCCAAGAAGATGATCGACCCGCGGCCCAAGGTCACCCTTGCGGCTAAGACCGCCGACCTGTACGTCACGACCGACGGCCTGATTTTCGCGACCGACTGGAACGCCGGGCTGAATGTGCTGCAGTACCTGGGTTAGAATCCGGCCCCTCATGAAACGCAAATACGGCAAGGCCAAGAGTCGCGAAACGATCGCCGAGCAGCGCATGCGCGAGGCGGCGAAAGAGATGGGCGACAACAGCAACAACTTCGGTTCCGTGTCCCGCAAGGGCGCCATCTCGCGTGGCAAATTACGCGGGCGCGCCTACCGCGCAGGCTAAAAGGCACATCCGGACAGACCCGCGACAGACCTAGGCGTCCGGGTGGACTAGGCCCGGCGCCTGCGGGCATCACGCGCCGTCAGCAAGATGGTGGCGTGGCAAATTTCCAATTGCGCGCCCTGCGCAAGGCCGCCCGCATCCTGGGCGGCGAAGAGCGGCTGCGTGAGGTCCTCGACGCGCCGCCGGGCGCCTTTTCGCGCTGGATGCAGGGCACCGAGCCGGTGCCGCAGGCAGTTTTTCTCAGCATTCTCGACTTCCTCTCGGACATGGAATCCGGCGTGCAGCCCTTCGGCTCCGGCGGCGAGACCTTGCCCGGCCGTCCGCGGTAAATCGCTTATCCTTCCTTCCGAGAGGAAGGATGGCGGAAGACGAAACGATCCGGTGGCCGACCAATCTCGACCGCGCCGCGATCGAGCAGCGCCTGATCCAGGCGCGCGCCACCGCCGAAAAGCACGGCTGGACCGAGATCGCGACGCTGCTTGCCGGCGTGGAGACCAAATCCGCCGCAGAGATCGCCAAGAGCGTGATGGCCGCTCTCGAATGGCTGCAGCGGCAGCCCGAGCTGGGCGCGTTCGCGCTCACGCTGCAGATGGTGGCGCTCAACCTCAAAAACCTTAAGTAGTGCGGCTGATCACCTGGAACGTGCAGTGGTGCCGCGGGCTCGACGGCATCGTCGACCCGGCGCGCATCGCGCGCGAGGCGCGGCGCATCGCCGACCCGGATGTCCTGTGCCTGCAGGAAATCAACGTCGGCTTCGCCGATCTTCCCGGCAGCCAGGGCGAAAACCAGGTCGAGGCGCTGAAGCGCGAGTTCCCCGGCTACTTCGTCTTCTTTGCCGCCGCGGTCGACGTCGCCGGCAACGAAGGCTCGCGCAAGCGCTTCGGCAACCTGATCGCCTCGCGCTTTCCAGTGGGTCGCGTGCTGCGGCACACGCTGCCGTGGCCGCGCGCCAAAGTGCCGAGCATGCCGCGCGCGGCGCTCGAAGTGATCATCCAGGCGCCGTTCGGCGCTCTCCGCATCATCACCACGCACCTTGAGTACTACTCGAGCGGCCATCGCGCGGCGCAGATCGAGCGCCTGCGCGAGCTGCATGTCGAGACCAACAGGGAGCAGGTCAGCGAGGGCGCCGAAGGCCCGTTCCAGCCGCTGCCCCATCCCGACAGCGCCATCGTCTGCGGCGACTTCAATCTGCCGCCGGAGGATCCCTTGCGCGGGCGCTTCCTCGAGGCGTTTCTCGAAGACGCGCCGAAATTCGTCGATGCCTGGGAAGCGCTGCACGCGGGCGAGGCGCATCCGCATACCTTTCGGGTGCACCAGCGCGAGGCAGGCGAATCGCCGTACTGCTGCGACTATGTCTTCGTCACCGAAGATCTGCAGCCACGCCTGCGCTCTATCCTGGTCGACGCCGACATCCGCGCCTCCGATCACCAGCCCCTGGTGGTCGAGCTCGCCTGAGAATTCAGGTCACGAAGCGATCGCGCGGCGCAGCGCTTCGACGCGCGCGCGGTTGACGCCGAAGTCGCGCCGCCCCAGCCGCGAGGCCGAGCGCACCTGCACCAGGCCGGCGCGCTCATCGTAGTAAAGCTCCACATCGTCGACGTAGCGCATCAACCTGGAGCGGAATTCCGCGTACAGGTAATTGCGCTCGACGCTGATCACGGTGGCGCGCTGCATCGATTCCACCGCCCGCCGCAGCTGGTCCATCGAGCCGCGGAACACAAGCGGCGCGGTGTAATGCTCGGCGTCGGCCGGGTCGGCCTGCGACGAGACGCAGTTCGGCGTGCGCCTGCAGGGCGCAAGGCGGCCGTCCTTCACGCCGAGATTGCTAGGCCGCTTCCAGGAAAACATCGCGGCGATGCTACCATCCGTGGCAAGGAGGCAGCCCATGCAGATCTCGGCCCAGCAGCTCGCTGAATTGCTTCTCGGCATCGCGCGCGCGCAGGCCGCGATCATCCAGGGCCTCGAGAACGAGATGGCTGGCGTCCGCGGCCGCATCATGCCCGCGCTGCAGAACGTCGCGCACATGCGCGATCACCCGAATCCCACGCTGACCGATCTGCCGGTGCGCGTGCTGCTCGGCACGCTCGGCCGCCAGGTGCCCGACGTGGCGGGCATCGTGCGCGATCTCGAGCGCCTGCTTCCCGGCGACGGCTCCGCGCCGGCGGCGGCCCAGGCGCCGGGCGAGAACCTCGACTTCAGCGCGCCGAAGAGCTAGCTCAGCCCGGTCACGGGCAGCGCGGCGCCGTGGATCGCGCGCGCCGCATCCGACGCCAGAAACAGGATCACGCGCGCCAGGTCCTGCGGCGCCACCCAGCGCTTCGGGTCCGCATCCGGCATCGCGGCGCGGTTCTCCGGCGTATCGATGATGGTCGGCAGCACGCAGTTCACGTTGATGTTGTGGCTGCGCAGCTCGGCCGCCATCGTCTCGGTGAGGCGGATCACCGCGCTCTTGGAGGCGACGTATGCGCCCATCTGGGCCGCGCCCTTCTGCGCGGCGTAAGCGCCGACATTGACGATCTTGCCGCCGCCCGCCTTGAGCATCAGCGGTACCACCGCTCTCGCGGTATTCAGTACCGTGCGGGCATTCACATCGAAGAGGAAGTTCCAGTCCTTGTCGGAGGTCTCGTGCACCGGCGAGCCCATGCGAAACCCGCCGGCGAGGTTGCACAGCACGTCGATGCGCTTGAAGCGCCGCACCGCCTGGTCCACCGCGGCCTGGACGCTCTCGGCATTGAGCAGATCCGTCGCCACGAAGAGCTGCCGATCGCTCTCCTGCAAGTTGCCTTTGAGATCCAGGAGCACGAGGTTGGCACCAGCCTCTGCGAAGGCAGCGGCGACGGCACGACCGAGGTTGCCGGCAGCGCCGGTGAGCATCACCGTGGTCATCACGAAAGCAATACTATGTCGCCCTCATGCCAAGCGCATGCTCACATCGCAGCCTCCTGGCGAACACGCCTGCGCCGAGCGGCAATGGCTGCGGGGAATGCCTCGAGCTCGGACAGAAGTGGGTTGAGCTGCGGATCTGCCAGACCTGCGGCCACGTCGGCTGCTGCGATTCGACCCCCGGCCGGCACGCCACCGCCCATTTCCAGAAGACCGGTCATCCGGTGATGAAGGCGTTCCCGCACCCTAAATGGGCGTGGTGTTACGCCGACAAGGTCTACGTAGCTTAGAAATCTTTCGGTTCGGGCGGGAAGGACGGCTTTCTCTTTTCCCGGTGTGAAGCCACGCCTTCCTTCGCCTCGGGACCGGTGAAGCCCAGTACTTCCAGCGCGAGCGAGGCATCGAACGCCGGGCCGGCCATGCGCAGCCAGTTGTTGAGCGAATACTTGGTCCAGCGCAGCGCCGTCTGCGCGCCGGCCGCGAGCTTGCGCGCGACTTCCAGCGCCTTCGCCTGCAGCTCGCTCTCGTCGCAGGTGAGCGAGACGATGCCGAGGCGCTCCGCTTCTTCGCCGCTGATCGTCTCGCACAGCAGCAGGTAGTACTTCGCTTTCGCCATGCCGCAGAGCAGCGGCCAGATGATCGCCGCATGGTCGCCCGCCGCGACGCCCAGGCGCGTGTGGCCGTCGATGATGCGCGCGTTCTTCGCCGCGATCGAGATGTCGGCGAGCAGCCCGCAGACCAGGCCGGCACCGACCGCCGGGCCGTGCATCGCCGAGACCACCATCTTCGAGCAGTTGATCAGGTTGTAGACCATGTCCTTCGCCTCGCGCCAGACGCGCGCGCGCACCGCGAAGTCGCGCGTCATTTCCTCGACCATCGCGAGGTCGCCGCCGGCGGAGAAGCCCTTGCCGGCGCCGCGCAGGATGGCGACGCGCGTCTCGGCATCGCGGTCGATATCCAGCCAGATGCGCGCCATCTCGCCGTGCATGCGCGCGCTGGTGATCGAGAGCTTGCCGCCCTCCTCGCCCATCACGATCTCGAGGATGCCGGGCTCGATACGGCGAACGTGCAGCTCTTTATAGTCGGAATAGTCCATCGGCCCATTCTACAATTCAGGCCGTGCGCTTCCCCGGCTTCGGCTATACGCCGCGCTTCATCCAGTGGCGCGATTACCGCGTGCATTACATCGATGAGGGCAGCGCAGACAAAACCTATCTCTGCCTGCACGGCGAGCCGACCTGGAGCTATCTCTATCGGCGCATGATTCCGCACTTCGTCGCGAGCGGGGCGCGCGTAGTTGCGCCCGATTTCGTCGGCTTCGGGCTCTCCGACAAGCCGCCGGACGAGGCGCTCTACACCTTCGACTTCCATCGGCAGTTCCTGCTGGCGTTCATCGAAAAACTGGGCCTGAAGCGCATCACGCTGGTGGTCCAGGACTGGGGCGGGCTGCTCGGCCTTACGCTGCCGATGGAAGTGCCCGCGATCGAGGGCCTGTTCGTCATGAACACCACGCTCGCGACCGGCGACGTGCCGCTCGGCGAAGGCTTTGTGGCATGGCGAGCCTACGTGGCGAAGAACCCGGACCTGGCGTGCGGCAAGCTGATGGCGCGAGCCTGCCCGCAACTCAGCGCGGCCGAAGCGGCTGCCTATGACGCGCCGTATCCGGATCTCGCGAGCAAAGCCGGTGTGCGGCGCTTTCCGCAGCTGGTGCCCGAAAAATACGACGATCCGGGCGCAGCCATCTCCAGGAAAGCGCGCGACTGGCTGCAGCACTCGTGGCGCGGCGAGACGTTCATGGCGGTCGGCGCGAAGGACCCGGTGCTCGGGCCGCCGGTGATGAACCTGCTGCGCACCTGGATCCGCGGCTGCCCGGAGCCGGTGGTGATCGCCGAAGGCGGCCACTTTCTGCAGGAATGGGGCGACGAGGTGATGAGCCAATGGTCACGTACGACGACATAGCGAGCGCGCACCAGCGCATCAAAGGCGTGGCAAGGCGCACGCCGGTCCTTACGTCCACGACGGCGGATGCGCTGGTCGGCGCCGAGCTTTTCTTCAAGTGCGAGAACCTGCAGCGCATGGGTGCCTTCAAGTTCCGCGGCGCGTATAACGCGCTGTCGCAGCTCGGGCCCGAGGAGCGAAAGCGCGGCGTACTCGCCTTCTCGTCGGGCAATCACGCTCAGGCGATCGCGCTCGCGGGGAAGCTGCTGGGCATCAAGACGCTGATCGTCATGCCCGAGAACGCACCGAAGGTGAAGCTCGAGGCGACGCGCGGCTATGGGGCCGAGGTGGTCATGTACCGCAAGGATGAAGACCGCGAGACGGTGGCCACTCGGCTGGCGAAAGAGCGCGGCATGGTGACGATCCCGCCGTTCAACCATCCGCACATCATCGCTGGGCAAGGCACCGCGGCGAAGGAGCTGATCGAGGACGCGGGCGCGCTCGACATGCTGGTCGTACCCTGCGGCGGTGCTGGCCTGCTCTCCGGCTGCGCAGTGGCCGCGCGCCATCTGGCGCCGCAGTGCCATATCGTAGG
>DASWER010000554.1:0-1963 GCA_036394655.1 Burkholderiales bacterium | reverse complement strand
TCGGCAATTTTCTTGGTCGGCTTGCGGACAACAATCTTTTGCTTGCTGGACATAAGAGCTCTCCTCGGAGTTTTTGAGCGCGCTGCGAATGCAGCGCGCACGCTATTGGCGCAAAAAAAAGCCCTCTTCATCAAACGGGCTCGCACCGGAAAGAATGGAGGGTTTGCCTGCGCTCGCCTCGGCCCCGCGCGCCTATGGACGAGCCGCGCGTCCATGTCGAGCGCCCGGCCGGGTCGTTAGCCGGGACGGCGCGATAACGACCGTTTAGACGCAAAGCTGTGCGTAAACGCACAGCAAGGTATCGATTTGCTGACCAATACTTACAGGAGGTCGGAAGAAACCTTACGTTAGAAGAGCTTATGGTTGGATATGCAATGAAATCCTTAACCAATGCCATGGGGAGTTCCGGGCTCGAGGAGGTAAGCGAGGCGCGGCGGAAGGAAACCGCAGTCTCTCTTCCGCGACTCGCGCGGCAGGATTTCGTCAGCACGCGCCCGGCGACCGAACGCGACCGCAGGCTCGCGCTCGCCGCCGTCGCATTGTCCGCGCTGGTATTTCTCGCCGCGATTCCCTTCGCCAAGCAAGCGCTGACGCCACTCTGGGCGTTCATTCCTTCTTATCAGGCGGCGCTGGTGGTGTGCGACCTGGTGACCGCGGTGCTGCTCTTCGGCCAGGCGCGCTTTTCGCGATCGCCTGCGCTCATCGTTCTTGCCGCGGGTTATCTCTGCAGCGCCTGCTTCGCGGTCGTGCATGCGCTCAGCTTCCCGGGCCTTTTCGCGCCGCACGGACTCCTCGGCGGCGGCGCGCAGAGCACGGCCTGGCTCTACATGTTCTGGCACGCGAGCTTCCCGCTCTTCGTCGTTGGCTATGCGCTGCTCGATCGCCCGGCACGGCAGCCCGCCATGGGCGCGCTGCTTGGTGCCATCGCTGCGGTGCTGGCAGTGGTGGCTTGCCTGACCTGGCTCGCGACCGCGGGCGAAGGCGCGCTGCCGGCGATCATGCAGGCCAATCGCTATACGCCGGCGATGATCTTCATCGTCTCGAGCGTCTGGATGCTGAGCTTGGCGGCGTTGCTCGTGCTCTGGCGCCGGCGCGAGCGCAGCGTGCTCGATCTCTGGCTGATGGTGGTGCTATGCGCGTGGCTCTTCGATATCGGCCTCGCCGCGGTCTTCAACGGCGGGCGCTTCGATCTGGGCTTCTACGCCGGTCGTGCCTACGGCCTCGCCGCGGCGAGCTTCGTGCTCGGCGTGCTGCTGATCGAAAACGGCGCGCTGCATGCACGGCTCGCCATCGAGCACCAGCGCGACGCCCGCCAGCTCGCCCGCCATGCCGAACGGTTGCGGATCCTGCGCGCGATCGACCACGCCATGGCCGCAGAGCAGAGCGCCGATGCCATCGCCGCCGCGGTGATCGAGCCGGTGCGCCAGCTGCTCGACATGCCGCGCGCCATCGTCAACCGCTTCGATCTCGCGGCGGGCGAGGTCGAATGGGTCGCTGCCGCCGGACGGCGGCGTACGCACATCGGCCCGGGCGTGCGCTACTCGCTGGCGCTGATGGGCGACGTGCAGGCCCTCGCCAAAGGCGAGCCGCAGGTCATCGACGTGCGCGCGCTCGCGCCCGGGCGCGAAGTGGAAGCATTGCTCGCCTCCGGTGTCCGCTGGTACATGGCAGTGCCCATGATTGCCGGCGGCGAGCTGATCGGCGCCCTGAGCTTCGGCGGCGAGCGCGCCGAATTCGACACCGAGCAGGTCAACATTGCCCAGGAGGTGGCGACGCAGCTCGCCATCGCGACGGTGCAGACGCGGCTCCTCGAGCGCGTCAAGGGACAGGCGGCCGAGCTCGAGGCCAAGGTGCGCGAACGCACCGCCGAGCTCGAGAGCTTCAGCTATTCGGTGTCGCACGACCTGCGCGCGCCGCTGCGCGCCATCGATGGCTACGCGCGCATGCTGGAAGAGGATTACGC
>DASWER010000553.1:0-7255 GCA_036394655.1 Burkholderiales bacterium | reverse complement strand
CCCGGGCTGAGCAGCGCCGCCGAGCTCCAGTCGACCTATCGCGCGTTCGCGGTCCTGTGCATCAAAAACCGGATCACGCGGGCGCTCGTCAAGGCAATCGACAGCGATCCGGCGGGCGAGCATGCATTACGCGACGCGTTCACGATGATGCTGCTGGCGGGAATTCCTGCCGGCTGGAAGCTCGCGCTGGTCGCGGATACGCCGGCAGTCGAGGCGCGCTACCGCAACGCGCAGCGCGATCTCACCATGGCTGGCGTCGAGGCGCGGCTTTTCGCCAACGAGCAAGAGGCGCTTTCCTGGCTGGCCTAGGTCTCACCGGCCGTTCTCGAGCTCGCGGATCACGGTGTAGCAGGCGCACGATGCCGCGCGCACGCCTTCGAGCTGCAGGATCCTGACCTTGCCGCGGCTGTAGCGGATCAGGTTGCGCCGCTGCAGGTCGCTCGCCGCCTCGGTCACGCCGGCCCTGCGCACGCCCAGCATCCGCGCGAGAAATTCCTGGGTGAGATCGAAGTCGTCACGCCCCACGCGATCGCGCACCATCAGCAGCCAGCGCGCCAGCCGCTCCGCGAGCAGGTGCGACTTGTTGCAGGCGGCGATCTGCATCGCCGTCATCATCGCGACATAGAGGCAGCGATCGAGCTGCTGCTTGAGGCCGCCGTTTTTCTCGAGCTCGGCGGCGAAGCGCTTGCCGCTCATGCGCATCGCGCTGCCGCCGCCCTGCACCAGGACCAGTACCGGTGACGCCGCGCGCCCCAGCGCCAACGGCAGCCCGACCATGCCTTCCTTTCCGACCATGCCCACTTCGAGCGCGCCGTTGCCCTCGACTGCCACCAGCAGGGAAATCAGCGAATCGTTCGGAAAGTAGATGTGGCGCGCGATGTCGCCCGGCTCGTAGAGCACGTGCCCGAACTTGAGCTGCACCCGCTCCAGCCCGTTTTGCAGGCGTTCGTAGGTCTTGGCCGGCAGCGCGGCGAGCAGCAGGTTGGTCGGATGCGGTTGCGAAGTGCGCGGAATCACGGCTCCCGGTTGGGTGGGAATACGAGCCTTTCAAACTACGCTCAGGAGAGTGGGCGCTCCGTGCGGGAGCGCACAGAGGAATGCCGGCCCCGGAGCGCAGGAACCACTAGCGATTCCGACGACACCGCGACAAAAGAAGCTGTGTACGTTCTCGTACAAAGCGGATACTGGGATGTGCGCATTCTGATCGTCGACGACAAGTTCCAGTCGCGCTGGGACATCGCGGGTTGGCTGAGCGCCTGCCTCAACGGTGTCGCGGTGGAATCGGCGGCTTCGGCCTATGAAGCCATGGGCGCGATCCAGGACCGCCCGCCGGACCTGGTGCTCGCCTCGCATCCGCTGCCGGGAATCAACGGCGACACGCTTACGCGCCACGTGAAAGCCCAGCCGAATCCGCCTGCGGTAGTAGTCATGACCGAGCACAGCGATCCGGACTTCGAGGCGGCCTGCACCGCCGCGGGCGCCGACTTCTGCCTGGAAAAACGTCACCTGCAGGCGCGGCTGCTGAACTTCCTGCAGCAGCGCTTCGGCATCCCGGTGCCGCGGCGCTCTTTCATTTAGCGCGCCGCCCCTGTAGTTTCGCGCGGTGCAAAGGCTTGCCCGCGCCGCCCTGCTGATCGCCGTGCTGCTCCTCTGGCAGCTCGCCTCCCTGCGCGGGCTGCCCGACTACGTGCTCTCGCCGCTCGACATCTTCAAGCACTTTTGGGCAGCCCTCGGGACACGAGAGTTGTATATCGACGCCGGCGCGAGCCTGCTGCGCGCGCTGCCGGGCTTCGTCATCGGCAGCGCGCTCGGCGTCGCGCTCGGCCTTGCCGCCGGCATCGCGCGCAGCTTCGACGAGATGCTCAGCCCCCTGGTCTTTTTGACCTACCCCGTGCCGAAGATCGTCATGCTCCCGGTGTTCATGCTGTGGTTCGGCATCGGCGACCTCTCCAAGGTGCTGATCATCGCGCTCGCCTGCTTCTATCCCGCGTTCATCAACGCCTATTACGGCGCGCGCGCGACGCGGCGCATCCTGGTCTGGTCGGCGCGCAATATGGGCGCGAGCGAGGCCGAGATCTTCCGCCGCGTGGTGCTGCCGGGCGCGCTGCCGCAGATCTTCGCCGGCCTGCGCGTCGCCCTCGCGCTCTCCTTCATCGTGATGTTCGCCGCCGAGATGATCAACGCCCGCTCGGGGCTCGGCCATCTGATCCGCGAGGCCGAGAACAGCCTGCGCTTCGACCTGATGTACGTCTCGCTCCTGACTATCGCCATCCTCGGCTATGCCGGCGACCGGCTGCTGCGGTTCTTGCGCGGATATTTCATCCCGTGGGAAGAAAGCCACGCATGACGCTTTTCGTTTTGGTTCTTTGCCCCCCTGATAAGGGGGGAGCGGGGGGTTTGATTTTTGAAAACCGAAAACCCCCCGCTGCGGCTTCGCCTCACGACCCCCTTATCAGGGGGTCAAGAAAAAGCGGATGAAGCGCCTCCGGCCGTTCATCCTGATCATCGTCGCGCTCGCGGCGTGGGAGATCGCCGCGCGCAGCGGCCTGTGGAGCCCGATCCTCTTTCCGTCGCTCACGCGCATCGGGTATCAGTTCTGGCTGTTCGTCTCCCAGCCCGACGGCTTCACGCAGACGTGGACCACGCTCTACCGCGCCTTCGGCGGCTTCGCGCTCGCCGCGGTGGTGGGGATCGCGCTCGGCATGGTGATGGGACGCTCGGCGCTGGTGGCGGAAATGCTCGACCCGCTGTTCTCCGGCACCTACGCGGTGCCGAAGCTCGCGCTGTTTCCGATCTTCATCTTCGTCTTCGGCCTGGGCAGCCTGTCGAAGATCGCGCTGGTGTTCCTCGAGTGCCTGTACCCGATGGCGATCATCACCTACCACGGCGCGCGCAGCGTGCAGCCGGTGCTGCTGTGGTCGGCGCAGAACATGGGCGCATCGCGCGCAAGGACGCTGGCGCGCGTGGTGTTCCCGGCGACGCTGCCTTACATCTTCGCCGCGCTGCGCGTCGCGCTGCCGGTGGCGCTGATCGTCGCGATCATCACCGAAATGATCAGCTCGGTGGATGGGCTGGGCTACCTTGTCACCTATTCGCTGTCTTCACTCAAGACGGATCGCATGCTCGCGCTGGTGGTGGTGATCTCGCTCCTCGGCCTCGCGCTCGACCATGCGCTCGTGGCGCTGCGCAACCGGTTGGTATACTGGGAAAAGCTCGATACGTTCTACGTCTAGAGGGGACCTTCCATGAAGCGCACGCTCGGCACCATCGTCGCCGTCCTGTTCACCACCGCGGCGCTCGCGCAGGAGCCGACGCTGATCCGCTTCGGCCGCGGCTTCGCCGCCGAGGAGCAGGTGTGGCTGATGACCGCGCGCCCCGATCTCACGCCGAACCAGGGCAAGAAATACGCGCTGAAGCAGATCCTCTTCCAGGCGAACCCGGAGCGCTTCCAGGCGTACCTCGCGGGCGAGCTCGACGCCGGCACCGCGCCGGGCCTAGCGGTGATCTTCGCGCGCGCCGAAGGCGTCGACATGAAGATCGTGGCGAGCGTCTGCCAGGAAGCGAAGGGCTACTTCAGCACCACCTACATGGTGAAAGACGATGGCCCGATCAAGAGAGTCCAGGACCTGAAGGACCGCACCATCGGCGTCGTCGGCTACAAGACCGCCACCGATCTCTGGGCGCGCGCCGGCCTGATCAACGCCGGCCTGGTGCCCGACAAGGATACCAAGGTGTTCTCGCTGGGCTTCCCGGCGATGGGCGATGCGGTGCGTACCGACAAGGTCCAGGCCGGCACCTTCGTCGAGCCGTTCTATTCGCAGCAGCTGGAGAAAGGCGGACTGCGCAAGCTGTTCACCGCGGTCGAGGCCGTCGGCTACGACCACGAGCTGCTCGACGTCTGGTTCGGCGAGAAATTCATCAAGAGCCACCCGGACGTGGTGCGCGCCTTCCTCGCCGATTACGTCGCGGTCACCAAGTACTACCTCGGCAACACCGAGCAGGCGAAGCGCGACCTGCACAAGGCCGGCTTCGTACGCGGCGCGATCGAGTCCTACCTCAAGAACGCCGACTGGCGGCGCGATCCCAACGCGCGCCTCGACGTCGACAGCCTGAAGAAGCTCTCGACGTTCATGCACGAGAAGCTGAAGTGGCTGGAGAAGCCGGTGAACGTCGACGGCATGGTCGATCAGAGCTTCCTGCCGCACTAAGCTTTGCGTACCTCGTCGGTCCACACCTTGAAGCTGGTCAATGTGTTGGGACCGAACGTGCTGCTGATCGCCACGTCGGAGGCGTCGCGGCCGCGTGCGATCAGGACTCTGCCGATGCGCGGGGTGTTGTTGCGGGCGTCGAAGGTGTGCCAGCGCCCGTCGAGGAAGGCCTCGAACCAGGCGGCGAAGTCCATCGGGGCATGCGGCGGCGGCACGCCGATGTCGCTGAGGTAGCCGGTGCAATAGCGCGCCGGGATGTTCATGCATCTGCACAAGGCGACGGCGAGGTGCGCATAGTCGCGGCAGACACCGGTCTTGTCGTAGAAAGCTTCGAACGCCGAGCGCGTCATGCGTGCATGCTGGTAGCCGAAGACGATGTGCCGATGCACGTAATCGCAGATCGCCTGGACGCGGCCCCATCCGGCCGGCGCGTTGCCGAAAAGCTGCCACGCCGCCTCGGACAGCCGGTCGGTTTCGCAGTAGCGGCTGCCCAGCAGGAACAGCAGAGTCTCTTCCGGCAGCTCCGGCACCGGAAGCTGTCGTGCCTGCGGCACCACCGCATCGGCCGCGCCGCCATCGTTCACCATCGCATCGGCCGAGACGCGCATGCGACCCTTCGGCGCCACGACGCGGGTGCACCAGTTACCGAAGCTGTCGCGATACGCCGCCATCGGCACCGGCGGGTCGAACACCAGATCGTCGCGGCCGACGAGATCGGAAACCCGCGTGAAGTGGACGTTCAGGTTGAAGATCATCGGCGTCGGCTGCGGGCAGTCGTAAGTCATTGCGAAACCGACGCGGATCTGCACGGTGGATCTCCAGTTGCAGGATCCCGCAAGATAACAGCACGGCGGCCCGCGGCGGGCGCGGGAATGACTCCGAGCTTCTATTGCGCGACGAGCACGCCGGAGCCGCCCATTTCTCCGGGCAGGTCCTTCATCTTCGGTAGCCCGTCCGCGATCCGCAGCTTGGTCTCCTGGTAGTGCACGTGGACGCCGGGCTTATAGGGCAAGTCCGGGATCAACGCCGCGTACACGTCGACCAGCGACCATTGCGGATGATCGGTGAAGAGATGCCCGCCGCAGGCCTTGCACCATTTGCGCTGGCTGTTCGGCGTCTTGGCGAAGCTCGCGATCTTGTCCGCGCCGCGCGTGACGCGCAGCGCGTCGGGCTTCCAGAGCGTGAAGGCATTCACCGGGCCCGCCGACCACTTGCGGCACGAGTCGCAATGGCAGTAGCCCATCGCCGCGGGCTCGCCGCTCACCGTGAACTGCACGGCGCCGCAGAAGCAGCTGCCGTCGTACGTCTTGTCTTTTGACATGGGCTATCCCCTGGTTATGGGCTGCTAGTATGCGAGCCCCTGACTCGGAGCCCTTCGCCGGGACTCCGCGCTTCTTGACTGAAACCCCGTGGATGCGCTGTCGGACGTTCTGAAGTCGGTTCACCTCGAAGGCGCCGTGTACCTCAACGCGGAGTTCACCGCGCCCTGGTGCATCCGCGGCGAGCTTGGTCTCGCGAGCGTGCGCAAGCGCCTCGAGGGCGCCGAGCACGTCGCGTTTTTCCACTTCCTCACCGAAGGCGAATGCAAGGTCCGGCTGCTGGAGCGCAAGGAAGTGCTGGAGGTGCGGGCCGGCGACCTGGTGCTGTTCCCGCAGGAAGGCAAGCACCTGATGGGAACCGACCTTCAGCTTGCGCCGATGGAGGCTGGCGCGGTGCTGACGCAGGTCGGCGGCGACGCGGACTTCTTCCACATGCGGCACGGCGGCGGCGGCGCGGCGACGCGCTTTGTCTGCGGCTTTCTCGCCTTGAACCGCACCGTGTTCCGCCCGCTGTTCGAGGCGCTGCCGCCGGTGATGCACATTCCGATCGGCGAGGGGCCGGCGTCGGGATTGCTGCGCGAGCTATTGCGTGCCGGCGTGCGCGAGTCCTCCGCCGAACGCCCGGGCGCCGCATCGACGCTCGCCAAGCTCGCCGACCTGCTGTTCGTCGAAGCCTTGCGACGCTACATGGACGGCCTGCCGCCCGAAGGCAAGGGCTGGCTCGCCGGCGTGCGCGACCCGCAGGTCGGGCGCGCGCTCGCCCTGCTGCACGGCGCGCCCTCAAGGGCATGGACGGTCGATGAGCTCGCACACGAGGTGGCACTTTCCCGCTCTGCGCTGGCCGAGCGCTTCACGTCGCTCGTCGGCGAGCCGCCGATGCAGTACCTCACGCGATGGCGCCTCGCCCTCGCCGCGCAGATGCTGCGCGCCGGCCGAGAGCCCGTC
The DNA here is from genome assembly GCA_036394655.1 of Burkholderiales bacterium. GTDB lineage: Bacteria > Pseudomonadota > Gammaproteobacteria > Burkholderiales > SG8-39 > SCGC-AG-212-J23. The sequence goes on along the minus strand of DASWER010000553.1, from coordinate 783 downwards.
ATCCGCATCGCCGAACGCAGCGGCTACGACTCGGAAGCCGCGTTCAGCCGTGCCTTCAAGCGCGAATTCGGCGTGCCCCCGGCAAGCTGGCGCCGGGCCGAAGCGAGCTAGACCGGGCACAGCACGATCGCGAAAGATCACAGCAAGCCAGCGAAAGAAACCGCGCCGGGGCGTTGCTACGGTTTGAAAACGTCCACCACGACCAGCACCGCGGGTACCTTCCCTTCGTTCGCCACCCAGTGAATCACGTTCTTCCCCGCGGTGTGCACCGTGTCGCCGGGGCGGCGCATCACGTACCCGCCTTCTCTATATTCGGTGAGCTCGCCCTGCACCAAGTACGAGGCGTCCGGACGGTCGTCGTGACTATGGAGGCCGACGACTCCACCCGGCTGAAATACGAGCTTCCTGATCCGTAGCTGCCGACCTTTGACGTCGTGCGCCCAAGGCGTCAGATCCAGGGACTCGACATGGGAGATCTCGACCCCTTTCGTCTCACGAATCGGCGCGGGCTGCGCCATGGCACTTGCGCTAGCGAAAAGAGCGGTAACAGCTAAACAGGCAGGCATAAAACGCACCGGCAGAAGCTTGGGTTCCACGTGGTTCTCCAATACAAGGTTGTATAAAGCATCGCGCCGCCGCAACGCTGCAAACCCGAGCACTGGAAGATGCAAGAAAGGTCGCCCGCGTTCGCACGCAATGTTCACAGGATTGGACGGGCAACCGTCTTGATGGGGAGAAAACTCCCGGGGGTCCTGCTACCCCCGACGGACAACTTATCAGACG
>DASWER010000552.1:0-6776 GCA_036394655.1 Burkholderiales bacterium | reverse complement strand
ACGAAGATCGCCGCGAACATCGCGGTCGCGACGACCTCCGCCGCCTTGCGTAGCCGTGCTAGCGCACGGATTCGATGCGCTCCTTCAATCCCTGCGGCCACGCCTTGGCGAGATCCGATTCGGCGTACGACTTGGCCACCGCGCTGCGGAATGCGGCGACGTCGGGCGTGGTGACCTGCAGGCCGCGCTCCTTGAAGAAGGCGACGATCTTCGCCTCGTCCTCGAGGCGATTCTTGTCGTTATAGTCGGCGCCGGCGCGCGCCGCTTTGCGCACCGCGTCCTTTTGTGTGTCGGAGAGCTTGTCCCAGACCGGCTTGCCCACCGTGAGGAACACCGGCTGCACCAGGTGGCTGGTGAGCACGATCTGCTGCGTGACCTCGTGCAGGTTATTCGCTCGCGTGAGCGAAAGCGGGTTCTCCTGGCCGTCGATCGAGCCAGTCTTGAGCGCGAGATAGACCTCGGGCATCGCCATCGGCGTGGGCGATGCGCCCATGCCGCGCGCGAGCGCCAGCCAACCCGGCCCGCCGGGCATGCGCAGCTTGACGCCGTTCAGATCGCCCGGCGTGCGCACGTTCTTCGCCTGGCGCAGGTTGACTTGCCGCGTGCCGAGATACATCGGCTCGAGGATCTGGATGCTCATCTTCTGCGCCACGGTCTGCGCGTACTCCTGGCCGATCGGTCCGCGCATCACCTTCGACATGTGGTCGTAGTCGCGGAACAGGTACCCCGCGCTGAAGAGCGAGTACTCGGGCACCTGCTGCTCGACCTCGAAGGTGGTCATGGTGCTCATCTCGAGGTTGCCGCGCTGGATCGCCGGCACCTCGGTGCCCTGGCGAAACAGGCTCGAGGCGGGATGGATCTGCACGTTGAACTGGCCCGGCGCGCTCTTCTCGAGCTGCTCCTTGAACACTTTCAAGCCGCCGACCAGCCAGTCGCTCTCGGCGCCCGCCGACGAAATGCGCAGCTGCACTTGGGCGCTCGCCGACATCGAAACGGCCGCCAGCACTGCCAGAACTATTGCCTTCACGGTTCCTCCCCTTGTTTGGTCAGGCGGCTTGGAGCTTCGCGACCGCCACCGCCAGCCACTTTACCCCGTGATGGCCGAAGTTGACCTGTACGCGTGCATCGCCGCCGTGGCCTTCGGCGTCGATGATGACGCCGCTGCCGAACTTGGCATGCACCACGTTCTGCCCGATGCGAAAGCCGCCGACGTCGCGCGGCGCCTTGTTCGCCACCGTGGTGCGCGTCTGGCGCGAGAAGTCGGGTGCAAACGCCTTTTGCCGGTTGAATCGCGGCGTGAGCCACTTCATCAGCTGCTGTGGAATCTCTTCCAGGAAGCGCGACGGAATGTTGTAGCGCGTCTGCCCATGCAGCATGCGCGTCTGCGCGTGCGACAGGTATAGGCGATTGCGCGCGCGGGTAATCGCCACGTAGGCCAGGCGCCGCTCCTCTTCGAGGCCATCGCGCTCGGTGACACTCTGCTCGTGCGGGAAGAGGCCCTCCTCCAGCCCGGAGAGAAACACCACGTCGAACTCCAATCCCTTGGCCGAATGCACGCTCATCAGCTGCAGCGCGTCGGAGCCTTCGCCCGCCTGGTGCTCGCCCGCTTCCAGGGCGGCGTGGGTGAGGAATGCGGTGAGCGGATCGACCGCCTCGCCCGACTCGACCTCGCGCTCCTCCTCGGTAAACGTGCTCGCGGCGTTCACCAGCTCGGCCAGGTTCTCGATGCGATCGGCGCCTTCGCGCTCGGTCTTGTAGTGCTCGATGAGGCCGCTTTTCGCCACCACCACCTCGACCAGCTCGGCGAGCGGCAGGCCCTGGGTCTCGGCTTTCAAACCTTCAATCAGCGCGCGGAAGCCAGCGGCCTTCGACGCTGCGGCGGCGGCGAAAAGCGAGCTGCCCGCCTGCTTCGCCGCATCCTGGAGCTGCTCCATGCTGCGCGCGCCGATGCCGCGCGGCGGGAAGTTGGCGACGCGCAGGAACGCGTTGTCGTCATCGGGCAGCGCGACAAGGCGCAGGTAGGCGAGCGCGTGCTTGATCTCCGAGCGCTCGAAGAAACGCAGGCCGCCATAGACGCGGTAGGCGATGCCGCGGGAGAAGAGCGCGTGCTCCAGCACGCGCGACTGCGCATTCGAGCGGTAGAGCACCGCCATGTGCGTAAGGCGCGTGCCGTCGCGCGCGAGCGCCTGCACCTCCTCGACGATCCAGCGCGCCTCGTCGGTATCGGACTCGCCTTCGAACACCCGGATCGGGTCGCCTTTGCCGGCCGCGGTCCAGAGATTCTTTCCCAGACGGTTGCGGTTGTTGGCGATCAGCGCGTTCGCCGCGTCGAGGATGTTGCCGTGCGAGCGGTAGTTCTGCTCCAGGCGCACTACCTTCGCCACTTTGAACTCGCGCTCGAAGTCGGCCATGTTGCCGACGTGCGCGCCGCGGAAAGTGTAGATCGACTGGTCGTCGTCGCCGACGCAGAAGTATTTCGCGCCGCCGCCGCCGAACAGCTTGAGCCAGCGATACTGCAGCCGGTTGGTGTCCTGGAACTCGTCGACCAGGATGTGCTGGAAGCGCTGCGCGTAGTGCTCGCGCAGGATCTCGTTTCGCTTCAGCAGCTCGTAGCTGCGCAGCAGCAGCTCGGGGAAGTCGACCACGCCCTCGCGCTGGCACTGCTCGTCGTAGGCGGCATAGAAATCCGCCATGCGCCGCGTGTTCTCGTCCGTGACCGGCACGTCGCGCGCGCGCACGCCTTCTTCCTTGTTGGCGTTGATGAACCACACCAGCTCGCGGGGCGGGAAGCGCTCCTCGTCCATGTTGAGGCTCTTCGCCAGCCGCTTCGCCAGCGCGAGCTGATCCTGCGAATCGAGGATCTGGAAGGCCGCCGGCAGCCCGGCGTCGCGGTGGTGGGCGCGCAGCATGCGGTTGCACAGCCCGTGGAAGGTGCCCATCCACATGCCGCGCGGATTGACCGGCAGCATCGCGGTGAGGCGCGTGAGCATCTCGCGCGCCGCCTTGTTCGTGAACGTCACCGCAAGGATCCTGGCCGGCACCGTGCGCCCGCCCTTGATCAGCCAGGCGATGCGCGTCGTCAGCACGCGCGTCTTGCCGCTGCCGGCGCCGGCGAGGATCAGGCCGTGCTCGTCCGGCAGGGTGACCGCGGCTAGCTGTTCCGGGTTGAGGTGTTCGAGGTGAAGCGACAAAGCCCCTGCATTATATCGAGGCAGGTCTCAGGACGATGCTCGATACGAAGCAGGCGAGCGCCACGCACGTGCTCCAGAACGGCACGCTGAACCAGTAGAGCTTCGCGAGCACCACAATGCCCACCAGCATGACGCCCCCGACAATCAGAAGAAACGGCGAGCGGAAGAGCAGCTCGACGTGGAGCAACGCGAGATAGCCGTAAACCAGGCCGAAGAGCATGGCACCCATGCTGTGGCTGGCGTTGAACCCGATCCATGCTCGCCACATCGTCGTCTGGCGAGTGAGCACGAGATGCGTCTGGCTCATCAAGGCCTGAACTGCCGGATCGCGCGGCCTCAGTGCTGGGCCCCAGAAGGTGTAGACGAGATGCAGAGTGCCGAGCGCTAGAAGTATCGCGGCACTACCCACCATCAGCGATCTCGCGAGCATAGAACTAGTAGGCGGCAGGGGCGCCCAGGAAGAAGAGCAGCGCGGCGATGCTCAATGCGGTACGGATACCGTGCAGGGCATTCCAGCGGTTCAGCAACTTGCGCGCTTCCTCGGATTGCCGGTCCAGATCCGCGGAGAGAAGGCGCTTGTTCGTCGGCATGATCACCACGAGCGTGACGGGTATGACGAGGCCCAGCAATACGCCGCCGATGAGCCACGCCGTGCTGGCGCCTGCCAGCCAGGCGATTACTGCACTCAGGAAACCGAGGAGCGCCAGCGGTGCCTGCATCCAGGTGGCCCGCCGGTAGCTCGGCGCCCACTGGTTGATGGCGGCTTCCGTGCCGCAGGACATGCGGGCAGGATGCTCGACCAGATTGACGTAGACAGCCGCTCCGGCAAAGACCGCGCAGGACAGCGTGGCAATGAGCTGCATGCTCGCCTGCAGCATGACGACTAGCCGGAGACTTTCGGCTCCGCGATGCCGAACTTGCCGCGCAGCTTGCCCGCGAGCGCGTTCGCTTCCGCGCGCGAGGGCAGCTGGCGGATGCGCACGACGTACACCAGCTTGTCGGCCTGCTTCACCGGCCAGAGCTCCGCCGGATAGCCGGCGTTGCGCAGCTCGTCGTAGAGCGCGAGCGCGGAGTTCTGCTCCTCCGCCGCGGCGAGCAGCACGCTGAAGCGTCCGCCGCGGCGCGCGGCGCCTTTGCCGGGCTGCACGTCGGTCTCAGCGGCCCATTGGTCGAGCTGCTTTTTCTCTACCACGCCGACCGGCTGCGTCTTGCCCTCGATGCGCCGGTAGAACTGCAGCGGCTGGTTCATCGTGATGGCCTGCTCGCCCTCGGCGCCGACTTCGAGCTCGCCTTCGATCAGGCAGACGATCTCGTTGTCCTTGCGCGAGCGGCCCCAGAAGTCGGTGCCGCGAATGCCGGCGGTCACCTGCGCGGCGCGCACCGTGACTTCGCGCTTGCGATTCTTTGCCGCAAGCTCGGTGGTGAAGCGAAACGCGCCTTCCAGCACGTTGAGCGCCGCCTTGAACAGCTCGCGCGTCGGGCTGAGCTCGGTGAAGCGCAGTTGGCCGTTCTCGCCGAGCTTCACGATGCTGCCTTCGGCGAGGCGCACCAGCACGCGCGCGTCGGCGCCGCTCACCACCTGATCGCCGGCGCGCAGCTCCATGCCCGGCACGATCGGCTGGCGCACGCCGTTGCGCTCGACCCAGGCCGGCATCTGCACCCCTTCGACCGTGGCCGCGATCTGCGCGAAGCCCGGGCAGCATGCCGCCAGGAGCGCAACACTGAGAATGAACCGCTGGAGCAGCGCTTTCATCGGATTTCTCCCATGCACCCCTAGCTATAATCCGCGGCTTCCTGTGCAATAACTCACATGCAAGACGCTTACGATCCTCTGGCGGTAGAGCGCGAAGCCCAAGATTACTGGGAGAGCAAGCGCTCCTTCCGCGTCGAAGAAGACGCCGCCAGGCAGAAGTTCTATTGCTTGTGCATGTTCCCCTACCCCTCGGGGAAGCTCCACATGGGGCACGTCAGGAACTATACCATCGGCGACGTTCTCACCCGGTACTACCGGATGCGCGGATACAACGTGCTGCAGCCGATGGGCTGGGATGCATTCGGACTTCCCGCCGAGAACGCGGCGATGGCGAACAAGGTGCCGCCGGCGCGCTGGACGCACGACAACATCGCCTACATGAAGTCGCAGCTGAAAAGCCTCGGCTTCGCGCTCGACTGGTCGCGCGAGCTCGCCACCTGCAATCCGGATTACTACAAGTGGAACCAGTGGCTCTTCACCCGCCTGTTCAAAAAAGGCATCGCGTACAAGAAGACCGGCGTCGTCAACTGGGATCCCGTCGACCAGACGGTGCTCGCGAATGAGCAGGTGATCGAAGGCCGCGGCTGGCGCACCGGCGCGCTGGTCGAGAAGCGCGAGATCCCGATGTACTTCCTGCGCATCACCCAGTACGCCGAAGAGCTGCTCGCCGCGCTCGACCACCTGCCCGGCTGGCCGGAGCAGGTGAAGCTGATGCAGAAGAACTGGATCGGCAAATCGGAAGGCGTGCGCGTCGGCTTCCCGTATGAGCTCGACGGCGCGCGCAAGGTGCTCTGGGTCTTCACCACGCGCGCCGATACGCTGATGGGCGCGACCTTCTGCGCCGTCGCCGCCGAGCACCCGATCGCGCAGTGGGCGGCGAAAAGGAATTCCAAGGTCGCGGCGTTCGTCGAGGAATGCAAGCGCGGCCCGGCGATGGAAGCCGAGCTCGCGCAGATCGAGAAGAAAGGCATGCCGACCGGCATGACGGTGACGCATCCGCTCTCGGGCGAGAAGCTGCAGGTATGGGTGGCGAACTACGTGCTGATGGGCTACGGCGAAGGCGCGGTGATGGCGGTGCCGGCGCACGACGAGCGCGATTACGAGTTCGCGCACAAATATGGATTGCCGATCAAGCCGGTGATCCGCCATCCGCTGGGCGATCGCGTCGATCCGCCGTGGCGGCCCGAGTACGCCGAGTACGGCGCGTGCATCAACTCGGGCCGGTACGACGGCCTGAACTATGAGCAGGCAGTCGAGGCCATCGCGGCCGATCTGCGCGCCAAAGGCCTGGGCGAAAAACAGGTGCAGTGGCGCCTGCGCGACTGGGGCATCTCGCGCCAGCGCTACTGGGGCTGCCCGATCCCGATCGTGCATTGCCCGGCCTGCGGCGACGTCCCGGTGCCCGACGAGCAGCTGCCGGTCAGGCTGCCCGAGCACCTCGTGCCCGACGGCACCGGCAATCCGCTCGCCAGGCTGCCCGAGTTCCTCGAGACGCAATGCCCGTCGTGCGGCCGCGCCGCGAAGCGCGAGACCGACACCATGGATACGTTCGTCGATTCGTCGTGGTACTTCGCGCGCTTCTGCTGCCCCGGCCAGGACAAGAGCATGGTCGACGAGCGCGCGAGCTACTGGATGCCGGTCGACCAGTACATCGGCGGCATCGAGCACGCCATCCTGCATCTGCTCTACTCGCGCTTCTTCCAGCGGCTGATGCGCGACGAGGGCCTGATGCCCAAGGTGTCGGAGCCGTTCACCAACCTGCTGACGCAGGGCATGGTGCTCGCCGAGTCGTTCTACACCGATGCCGGCGGGCGGCGCGAGTGGGTCAACCC
>DASWER010000551.1:0-1782 GCA_036394655.1 Burkholderiales bacterium | reverse complement strand
CGTGAACTGTCTTGCGTACCACTCGATCGCCGCGGGCAGCCCGTGGTCGTCGAGCATCGGCGGGCGCAGCTCGGCAACCATGTTTTCGATGACCACCGCCGTGGCTTTCACCAGCGCCGCCGAGTCCTCGACCCGCGTGCTGGCGCGCGCATCGCCCCGCACGGCCTCCTTGAGCATCGCCAGGTTGATGCTCAGCGCGGTGAGCGTCTCGCCGAGACGGTCATGCATTTCGCGGGCGAGCGCCCTGCGCTCGGTCTCCTGCAGCTCGACCAGCCGCCGCGACAGCGCCTGCAACTCCTCGGCAGACTGGCGCGAGCCCTCTTCGGCGCGCTTGCGGTCCTCGATATCGATGCTCGATCCGTACCACTTGACGATGTTTCCCTGCTCGTCGCGCAGCGGCACGCTGCGCACCAGGAACCAGCGATATTCCCCGTCGGCGCGGCGCAAACGCATTTCATTTTCGTGCGCTCGCCCGGCAGCCATGTCCGCCAGCCACTTTTCCATAACTGTCGGCAGGTCCTCGGGATGAACCGTGGGCCTCGGCCCTTCAAGCGCCTGCTCCGGAGAGAGTCCCGTATATTCCCGCGAACGCTGATTGACGAAATCCACCGAGCCGTCGGGCCGCATGCTCCAGGCCATCATCGGAATGGTGTCGATGACCACGCGCACGCTTTCGCGCAGCGCATCCGCGATCCGCTGTCGGTCCTCGATATCGGCGCTGGTTCCGTACCACTTGACGATTTTTCCCTGCTCATCGCGCAACGGCACGGTACGTACCAGGAACCAGCGATATTCCCCGTCAGCGCGGCGCAAACGCATTTCACCTTCGTACGGTTGCCCGGCAGCCATGGCCACGGACCACTTTTCCATGACCGTTGCCAGCTCTTCCGGATGCATCGTGCCAGTCGGATCTGCAATTGCTTCCTCGAAAGACAGGCCGGTGTATTCCAGCCAACGCTGATTGATGAACTCCATGGTGCCGTCGGCGAAGAGGCTCCAGGCCATCGCGGGAATGGTGTTGATGACGAGGCGAAGGTGGTCTTCCTTCTGCATGCGATCGCTCAAGTCTTCGACCAGCGCCACGGTGTAGCGCGGCTCGCCCTGCGGCCCGCGCGCCAGCGCCACCGTGACGCGAACCCAGATGATCGTGCCGTCCTTGCGGCGGTAGCGCTTCTCGAGCGCCAGCGGCCCGGGCTTGCCGGCGAACAGCTCGCGATACAGCGCGTCGTTCTTGGGCCGGTCTTCCTCGTGCGTGAAGTGGTCCACCGGCATGCCCTGCAGCTCGGCCTCGGAATAGCCCACCAGCCTGGCGAAGGTCGGATTGGCGCGAATCAGCCGGTGCTCGAGATCGGCGATCGCCACTCCGCCGGGTGCGTTCTCTACGATCGTGCGAAGCAGCTCTTCGCGCTCGCGCAGCGCTTCGCGCGTGGCGCGCTCCTCGGTGACGTCGCGCCCCACGCCGAGCACCGAGATGACGCGGCCGGAAGCATCCTTGATCGGCGTCGCCTCGGCCTGCACCGTGCGCAATTCGCCGCTCCTGGAAATCACGCGCACGTCGAAGCGCCGGCCGACCCCGGTTCGGACCATTTCGCTGAATTGCTGCTCGATGCGCGGGCGGTCCTCGGCATAAACCGAGGTGAACGAGCTCGTGCCGAGCAGCTCCTCGACCTCGCAGCCATACAGCGCCTTGTAGGACGGGCTGCTGTACAGCCGGCGCGCGTTGGTATCGACCAGCTGGATCAGGTCGCGGGCGTTGTCCGCGATCAGGCGAAACCTTTCCTC
>DASWER010000550.1:0-1930 GCA_036394655.1 Burkholderiales bacterium | reverse complement strand
CTGCTGATCGCCCACGCCGGAGACAAAGCCGGCACGGCGCAGGTGATCCCACCACAGGCGCGACTCGTTGGTATTGGTGGGGCTGTTGTAGGTGCCGGCGACGATGCCGTTGCCGTCCCCCGCGGTGGCGCCGGTCCAGCGCCCGGTGGTGGTGCCGCAGTTACCGAGGGTGACGGTGCCGCCTGCGCAGGGGTCGTCGCCCGGGATCTTCTTGTAGCGATCGACGTAGCCGTGGTAGGCCGCGGAAATGCCCGAGAAGTCGGCGATGACGTTCTTGATCTTCGCCTGGGTAATCATTTCCTGGCCCTTCAGGATGCCGCCCAGCAGCAACCCGATGATGACCAGCACGATGGCGATCTCGACCAGCGTGAAGCCGCGTTCCTGTGTCTGCATGTCACCTCCGTTCAGCAATACTGAACGTTCAGCCTTGCGGCAGGCTTTCAACTAAAGCCATCCGGCCTTGCGGAAGCGCGAGAAGAGATACAGATCGATCGCCACCATGACGCCCACCACCATCGGGTAGCCGTAGGTCCAGTCGAGCTCCGGCATGTGCTTGAAGTTCATGCCGTAGATGCCGACGATCATCGTCGGAATTGCCACCAGCGCGCCATAGGCCGCGAGGCGCTTGGTGACTTCGTTGTCGCTGATCTGCACCAGCGCGAGGTTGACCTGGATCGCCGTGGTGACCGTGTCGCGCGAGGTATCGATCGACTGGTTGAGGCGGATCAAGTGGTCGTAGATGTCACGGAAGTACTCGCCCAGCCCGGAACAGACCTGGGGCACCCGGCCGCCGAAGAGCTTGCCCGAGTACTCGAGCAGCGGCCCGGTGACGTGCTTGAGCGTGGTCAGCTTCTGCTTCACGTAGTACAGCGATTCGATGTTCGCGCGCGGATCCTTGGCGGAGAAAAGCTGGTGCTCGATGCCTTCCAGCTCGGTCTCGACCGCGTCGAGCACCGGGAAATAGCGGTCGACCACCGCGTCCATCAGCGCATACAGCACATAGCCTGATCCATTACGCAGCAGCTCCGGCTCGCGCTCGGCGCGCGCACGCACGCCGAGGAACCCTTGCTCGCTGTGCTGGCGCACCGAGAGGACGTAGTTGCGGCCGACGAAGATGTCGACTTCGCCGATTTTGAGCTCGTCGCCGACCACGTCGATGGTATTGAGCACGACGAACAGCAGGTCGCCGTACTCCTCGATCTTCGGACGCTGATGGCCGTGCCGCGCGTCCTCGACGGCGAGCGCGTGCAGGTCGAATTCCTCCTGCATCTCGGCCAGTTCTTCCTCGGTGGCGTCGCGCAGCGCCACCCACACGAAGCAGCCCGGCCGCTGCAGGTAGTTCTTGATGTCGCGCTTGTCGATGTCGGCGAGCTTGCGGCCTTCCTCGTAGGCGACACAGTTGATCAGCATGGGACGGCATAATAATGACTTTCCACGGACATTCCGCCATGCCGAGAATCAGTCGCAGGGCCGAGAGCCTCGGAACCGAGAACGCCTTCGTCGTGCTCGCCGAAGTGAACGCGCTCGCGCGCCAGGGCAAGGACATCATCAGCTTCTGCATCGGCCAGCCCGACTTTCCCGCGCCTGAAAACGTGCAGCAGGCGGCGATCCGCGCGATCCGCGGCGGCAAGCATGGCTACACCCCGTCGGCCGGTATCGACGAATTGAGGCAAGCGGCGGCGACCTATCTCGGCGCGATGCGCGGCGGCCTGCCGATCCGGGCGGAGGACGTGGTGGTCGGCGCCGGCGCAAAGCCGTTCATTGCTTACGCGATCCTTTCGACCACCGACTATGGCGCGGGCGACGAAGTGATCTATCCGAATCCGGGCTTCCCGATCTACGAGTCGCAGATCGTCGCCAACGGCGCCAAGCCGGTGCCGATTCATCTGCACGAGAAGCGCGGCTTCTCGTTCGATCCGGCGGAGCTGGA
>DASWER010000549.1:0-3631 GCA_036394655.1 Burkholderiales bacterium | reverse complement strand
GTCTTGGTGTCTTCGAGCACCGGGCCTTGCTCGATGTGCGCCTCGAAGTACGCGCCGACGCGATGCGGCTTCCCGCTCCCGGCGTAGCCTATGTCCCGCAGCGCAGCCCCGACGCTGACACCTTCGGTGTCCTTGTTCTTGAGGACCTCCTCGAGCGAATAGACGCCGGTAAACACGCCCGAGCCCATCATCGTCGGCACGAAGCGCGAGCCTTCTTCGTTGGTCCACGCGGCGACTTCGAGCGGCGCGCGGGTTTTGACGCCGGCGTCGTTGAGGGTGCGGATCACTTCCAGGCCGGCCATGACGCCGTAGGCGCCGTCGAACTTGCCGCCGTTGGGCTGGGTGTCGAGGTGGCTGCCCATCATGACGGGTGCGGCAGCGGCATCGGCGCCTGCACGGCGCGCGAACATGTTGCCGATGGCGTCGACGCGCACTTCGAGCGCGGCTTCGCGGCACCAGCGCGCGAAGAGCTCGCGGCCTTCGCGGTCGGCCGGCGTCAGGGTGATGCGCCGCACGCCGCCCTTGGGGGTCGCGCCGATCCGCGCGAGTTCCATCAGCGACGACCAAAGGCGCTCGCCATCGATTTCAGTGTTCGGCATGCTTTGTGCTCCGCGATAAGCGTAGATCAACAGTACTGGGGAAAGCTGCACCACGGGCGCGCAAGCGACTACATTGCGCACTGCCGTGAGGCATCTTAATCGTTCAAACAGCAGGGGAGAATGCATGCCGCTATACCGCGCTGCGAGAAACGCGTGCCGCGCGTTCTGCTGATCAACGCCAACACCACCCGCAGCGTCACCGATCTCATTGAGCACCATGCCCGCAAGGCGATCGACAAGCATGTCGAGATCCGCGCGGTGACCGCCGCCTTCGGCGCGCCGTACGTGAGCACCGAGGCGGCGTACGCGGTGGCCGGCCACGCCGCGCTCGATTGCCTGCAGCGCCATGCCAAGGGCTGCGACGCGGTGCTGCTCGCCTGCTTCGGCGACCCGGGCCTGTTCGCGCTGCGCGAGCAGAGCGAGCTGCCGGTGCTCGGCATGGCGGAAGCCTGCATGGCCGAAGCGGCCAAGCGCGGCCGGTTCTCCATCATCACCGGCGGCCCGGCGTGGAAGCCGATGCTCGAGCGCCTTGCGGTGGCGCTCGGTTACGGCGATGCGCTGGCAAGCGTGCGTGCGCTGCCGCTCACCGGGCCGGCACTCGCCGCCGATCCTTCGACGATTCCCGAAGAAGTGCGAAAGGCGGTGGAGGAAGACGGCGCGCGCAGCGTCATCATCGGCGGCGCGGCGCTCGCCGGCATTGCCGGTCGCATGGCGGAACGGGCCGGCGTGCCGCTGATCGACAGCGTCGCGTGCAGCGCGCGCGCCGTGGCGAACCTGTGCTCGCGTTCGTAATCCGCCGGCTCGCGTACGTCATCCCGATCTCGCTCGCGGTGAGCGCGGTGTGCTTCGCGCTGGTGTTCCTCGCGCCCGGCGATCCGCTGTCGGCCGTCATGCCGGCCGACGCCTCGGCCGACCTGGTCGAGAAGCTGAAGGTCGACTACGGCTTCGACAAGCCGATCCCGGTGCAATTCGGCAAATGGGTGTGGCGCGCGCTGCACGGCGATCTGGGCATGTCGCTCGCCACCGGGCGGCCGGTGAACAGCGAGATCGCGCGCGCCATCTCCAATACCTTTGTCCTCGCCTTCTTCGCCTGCTCGATCGGCTTCACGCTTGGCCTGGTGCTCGGCACCGTCGCCGGCTACTTCCATGGAACCTGGATCGACAAGACCGTGACCGCGATCGCGGTCACCGGCGTCTCGGTGCCGCACTACTGGCTCGGCATGGTGCTGGTGATCGTCTTCGCGGTGCTCTATCCGGTGCTGCCGGCGATGGGCATGGGCGCCGGCGGCTCGGCCGAATGGGCCTGGGACTGGGAGCACATCCGCTTCGTCATCCTGCCGGCGGCGACGCTGTCGGTGATCCCGACCTCGATCATCGCGCGCACCGTGCGCGCGCTGGTGGCCGACATCCTGCAGCGCGAGTTCGTGATCGCGCTGATCGCGAAGGGCCTTACCGACCGTGGCGTGTTCCTGCACGTGGTGAAGAACGCCGCGCCCACCGCGCTCGCGGTGATGGGCGTGCAGCTCGGCTACCTCCTCGGCGGCTCGATCCTGGTGGAGACGGTGTTCTCCTGGCCCGGCACCGGGTTCCTGCTGAACGTCGCGATCTTCCAACGCGACCTGCCGCTGCTCCAGGGCACGATCCTGTTTCTCGCCATGTTCTTCGTGCTGCTCAACGTGCTGGTGGACATCCTGCAGACATTCGTCGACCCGAGGATCCGGCGCACATGAGACAGCGCTTTGTTTTCTGCCCCCCTGACAAGAGGGGCCAAAAAAACCCATGAGCGCGGTCGTCGACGCGATTCAGTTGGCCCCGGCCGCTGCCGCGCACGGCTATTGGCGCTCGGTGTTCTCGCGCCTTACGCGGGACAAGGTGGCGCTCACGTTCTTCTCCATCCTGGTGTTGATCTTTGTCGCCGCGATCTTTGCGCCGCTGATCGCACCGTCCGATCCCTACGCCTCGAGCATCCTCAACCGCCTGAAGCCGATCGGCACGCCGGGCCATCCGCTCGGCACCGACGAGCTGGGGCGCGACATGCTGACCCGCCTGATCTACGGCGGGCGCCTTTCGCTGCTGATGGGCCTCGCGCCGGTGGTGCTCGCTTTTGCCGTCGGCAGCTTCCTCGGCATCACCGCCGGGTTCGTCGGCGGGCGCGTGAACACGGCGATCATGCGCACGGTCGATGTGTTCTACGCATTTCCCTCGGTGCTGCTGGCAGTGGCCATCTCGGGGGCGCTCGGCGCAGGCATCGTCAATGCGCTCGTCTCGCTCACCATCGTGTTCATCCCGCCGATCGCGCGCGTGGCGGAATCGGTCACCACGCAGGTGCGCTCGCTCGATTTCGTCGAGGCGGCGCGCGCGAGCGGCGCCGGAGCACCGACCATCATCCGCGTGCACATCATCGGCAACGTGCTCGGGCCGATCTTCATCTACGCCACCAGCCTGATCTCGGTGTGCATGATCCTCGCCTCGGGACTTTCCTTCCTCGGCCTGGGCACCAAGCCGCCGCAGCCGGAGTGGGGCCTGATGCTCAACACCCTGCGCACCGCGATCTTCCAGAATCCATGGGTGGCGGCGCTGCCGGGGATGATGATCTTCGCGGTGTCGATCTGCTTCAACCTGCTGTCCGATGGCGTGCGGCAGGCGATGGACGTGACGCGATGATCCTCCAGGTGAAGCAGCTGAAGAAGTACTTTTCCACCGGAAAATCCTTCTTCGGCAAGAGCAGAGGCACCGTCCACGCGGTCGACGACATCTCGTTCGAGGTCGCGGCCGGCGAGACGCTGGGCATCGTCGGCGAGTCGGGCTGCGGCAAGACCACCGCCGCGCGCCTGCTGATGCGCCTGATCGAGCCGGACGAGGGCGAGGTGCTGCTGGAGGGCAAGCGCGTCGGCGGCGCGCAAGGCGGCATGTCGCTCACCGAGGCGCGGCGGCGCATGCAGATGGTGTTCCAGGATTCCTACGCCTCGCTCAACCCGCGCCTCACCATCGAGGCGAGCATCGCCTTCGGGCCGATGGTGCACGGCGTGTCG
>DASWER010000548.1:0-3605 GCA_036394655.1 Burkholderiales bacterium | reverse complement strand
CTAGCGTCAAGCCTTAACGCATGGACGGACAAGGGAAAAGCTTGTTATCCTGCGCGCCTCCAGGCGCCCGTAGCTCAGCGGATCAGAGTATTGGCCTCCGAAGCCAAGGGTCGTGGGTTCGAATCCCGCCGGGCGCGCCAGCCTCCGCTCCAAAGAACCCACTGAACGCACCAAGCGCGTGCTCGATGCCGGCTTCGTCGACGTCGAGGTGCGTCACCAGCCGCATGCGCGCTGCGGCGAGCACCAACACCTGTCGCTGCCGCAGGTGCTCGGCCAGCGCCGGTGCGCGTTGCGCAGGCACGGTGACGAACACCATGTTGGTGTGCTGCTCGACGGTCAAGCCGAGTGCGCGCAGTCCCGCGGCGAGCCGTTCGGCGTTGCGGTGATCGATCGCCAGACGCTCGACGTGGTGCTCGAGCGCATGCAGGCCCGCGGCCGCGACGACGCCGGCTTGGCGCATTGCGCCGCCAAGAATTTTCCTCGCGCGCCTGGCTCGGACGATGAAATCCTGATTGCCCAGAAGCACGGTGCCGGCCGGCGCGCCGAGGCCTTTCGACAGGCAGCTCGACACCGAATCGAAGCCCGCGCAGAGCTCCTTCACCGTGGTCTTGAAATGCGCGGCCGCATTGAAGATGCGCGCGCCGTCGAGATGCACCGACAGGCCGCGGCGCTTGGCGAGCGCGACCGCGGCCTCGAGGTAGGAGCGCGGGATCGGCTTGCCGCCGATGGTGTTTTCCAGGGCCAGAAGCCGCGTGCGCGCGAAGTGCGGATCGTCGGGGCTGATCGCAGCTTCGACCTGCGCAAGCTCGAGGGTGCCGTCGGGCCGGTTGGCGAGCACCTGCGGCTGGATCGAGCCGAGCACGGCGAGCCCGCCCGCCTCGTAGCGATAACTATGCTGTGCCTCACCGATGAGCACCGCTTCGCCGCGTCCGCAGTGGCTCATCAGCGCGGCCAGGTTCGACTGCGTGCCGGAAGGGAAGAACAGCGCCGCCTCGAAGCCAAACATTTGCGCGGCGCGGTCCTGCAGGCGGTTGACCGTCGGATCGTCGCCGAAGACATCGTCGCCGAGCTCCGCCTCGAGCATGGCCTGCCGCATCGCCGGCGTCGGCCGCGTCACGGTGTCGGAGCGAAGATCGACGATCGTGTTCATGCTTGGGTATTATCCTGACGTTTGCCTGTCACCGGAGAAACCATGTTCGCCTTCCGCATTCTCGGCCTCGCCGCAGCCTTTGTCGCAGCGGGCGCCGCTGCGCAGCAATACCCGACCAAGAGCATCACCATGCTCGTGCCCTTCGCCGCGGGCGGTCCGACCGACACGGTGGCGCGCGTGGTGGCGCAGCACATGGCGAAGCCGCTCGGCCAGACGGTGATCGTGGAGAACAAGCCGAGCGCGGGCGGCATCCTCGCGCCCGAGCAGGTGAAGAATGCCAAGCCCGACGGCTACACCATCCTGATCCATCACATCGGCATGGCCACCGTGCCGGCGCTCTACCGGCAGCTGCGCTTCAATCCGCTCACCGATTTTGATTACATCGGCCTCGTCAACGACGTGCCGATGACGCTGATCGCCAAGCCCAATTTTCCGGCGAAGGACTTCAAGGAATTCCTCACCTACATCAAGGCGAACAAGGACAAGGTGAGCTACGCCAACGCCGGCATCGGCGCCGCCTCGCATCTGTGCGGCATGCTCTTCATGAGCGCGATCCAGACCGACCTGCTCACCGTGCCGTACAAGGGCACCGGCCCGGCGATGAACGATCTGCTCGGCGGGCAGGTGGATTTCATGTGCGACCAGACCACCAACACCACCTCGCAGATCAAGAGCGGCAAGGTGAAGGTCTACGGCGTCACTTCGCTCAAGCGCGTGCCTTCACTTCCCGATATTGCGACGCTCGACGAGCAGGGCCTGAAGGGCTTCGAGGTCGGCATCTGGCACGGGCTCTACGGGCCGAAGGGCATGCCGAAGCCGGCGCTCGACAAGCTGGTGGCTGCGCTGCAGGACACCGTCAAGGACGATGGCGTGAAGAAGCGCTTTGCCGATCTCGGCGCCACGACCTATCCGCCCGAAAAGGCGACGCCGGCGGCGCTCGCCGCGCATCTCAAGGCGGAAATCGAAAAATGGGGACCGCTCATCAAGAAAGCGGGCGTATACGCCGACTGACCTTTTTCTTTATGCCACGCCGTGCTGCTTGAACCAGGCCAGCATGCGCTTCCAGCCGTCGTCGGCGGCTTCCTTGCGGTAGCTCGGCCGATAGTCGGCGTTGAAGCCATGCGGCGCACCTTCGTAGACCTGGATCTGCGATTGCTTGGCCGCCTTGTCGCCGGATCGCAGCGCGCTGCGCAGCTTCTCCACCTGGTCCACAGGGATGCCCTGGTCGGCGCCGCCGTAGAGCCCGAGCACTGGCGCCTTCAGTTGTTCGACCACATCGACCGGAGTGGTTGATATGGCGGGCTGTGCCGGACTCAGGCCACCGTACCAGGCAACGCCGGCTTTCATCTTCGGCTGGTGCGCGCTGTACATCCACACCATGCGGCCGCCGCGGCAGAAGCCGGTGATGCCGAGCTTGTCGGCGCTGGCGCGCGGGCTCTTGCCTGCCCACGCGACGGTGGCGTCGAGGTCCTTGAACGCCTGGTCATCGGGTAGCTGGTTGGCACCGGCCACCACCTGCTTGATGTCCTCGATCTTCCACAGCTCGCCGATCTTGTAATAGGGCTCGTTGGCGATGGCGAAGTAGCCCTCCTTGGCAACGCGCCGCGTCACGTCCTTGACGTGCTCGTGCAGGCCCCAGATCTCGGCGACCACCAGCACGACCGGGTGACGTCCGCCGCCCTTGGGCGCCGCATAGTAGGCGGGCATGTCGCCGATCTTGATGTCGCCGCCCTCCAGGCCATCCATCGGCGTCTTGATCGCCTGCGCGAGCACCGGCTCCGCGCTCACCGCGAAACCCGCCGCAATGCAAGCCGCGACGAAGCCACGACGATCGACCTGCACATCCGGCAGCAGACTATTGAGTTCGCTGTTTCCTAGATCTCGTTTCATTGTTCCTCTGATGGTGGTGGTGACAGAAAGGATTACGCTTGCGGCCGCCGATTATTCCGCGACTGGTGGGCGGCGCTTCCACGTCGGGTTCGCCTGCTCGAAGGCATGGGCGAGCTGCAGCACGCCGAAGTCGTCGCGGTAGCGGCCGACGATCTGGATGCCGACCGGCAGGCCCTCCGGCGTGAAGCCTGCCGGTACCGAGATGGCGGGATGGCTTGCGGTCGAGATGAAGTAGCAGCTCTTCATCCAATCGATGTAGTTGTCCAGCTTCACGCCGGCGATTTCGCTCGGATACTCCTCGTCGAGCGGGAACGGCGGCACCTGGTTCACCGGGCACACCAGGAACTCGTAGCGCTCGAGGAATGCGCGCAGGCGGTGGAACACCTGGGTGCGCAGTTCTTGTCCACGCGCGATCTGCTCGCCAGTCAGCTTCAATCCCTGCTCGATGTTCCAGATGACCGTGCCCTTGAGCTTGTCGCGGTGCTGCCTGAGGAGCGCCAGCCGATCGAGGAAGCCGAGCGCGCGCAGCGTGTGGAAGGCCTCGGTCGCCGCGGAGAGATCCGGC
>DASWER010000547.1:0-2789 GCA_036394655.1 Burkholderiales bacterium | reverse complement strand
CAGCGCGGTGTTGAAGCCCGAAAAGCCGATCGTGTCGAGAAACACATCGGCACGGCGCAGCCAGCCGAGGAAGCCGGCCGGCGTCTGCCACGGCATGAAAGTGACGAAGCGCTCGTAGCTCAGGCCACGGGCCTTGAAGGCGACCTGCAGGCGCTGCGCAAGCCGGTCGGACAAGCTGCGGGTCCAATGGGCGAAAAAGATGAATCGGCAGCGGCCCAGGCGGCGCGCGATTTCCGGAAATACCCAGTCGTGCTGTGGCGCGTACTTGAAGGGCACGCCGGGGCAGACGAGCAGCGGAAGCCGCGCATCGATGCCCGCCTGTGCCGGATCCACCGGGGCAGGCGCGATATTGAGCGGCTCGAAGTGACAGCCGAGATGCGGCAGCGCGACCAGGCGCTCGGTGTAGTGCGCTTGTGCAGCTTCCGGTTCGAGCTCCTCGGCCGAGAGGTAGTAATCGATGGTCGGCAGGCCGCTGGTCTCCGGGTGTCCCCAGCTCGCCGCCTGGACCGGCGCCAGGCGCAGGCTCGCGAGGCGCACGGTCATCGGATCCATGCCGATCTCGGGATAGACCAGCACGTCGAGCTGCTGCGCGCCGATGGCGTCCACCCACTCGCGCAACTCCTTCGGACCGCGCTCGTAGTGCGCAGCGCGCGATTTGGCGAAAGCGCTTTCCTGGTCCTCGTCGACCCCGACGTGGAAGGCGTAAAGCGCAAAGCGGCGAGCATCGAATTCCTGGAACCAGCCTTTGGTGATCGCGCTCCATACCGAGTGGTAGCGCAAATGGGCTGAAACAATGCCCACGCGCAGCCGGCTATGCCGGCGCACGCTGGGCGGCGGCATGCGCTCGTGCTGTTGCCAGTGACCCATCAGCCGCGTGCACAAGGCGCCATAGCGCGCGAGCAACGCTCGGTTGTTTTCCTCCTGATAGGCGAGCTCGAACGGCTGGTCCGTGCCGACACCCAGGGCGCCATGCGCGATGCGCGGCCCGTCGAACCAGCGCTCCAGTTCGGCGAGCTCCGCCGCGAACTGTCGCCTGAACGCTTGCGGGTCATCGCCCGGCGCGTACACCGCGGGCAGCTGCGCCATGAGGCACGACCAGCGCGCTTTCACATGGTCCGGGTCCAGCGCCAGCGCCTGCTGAAACGCCGCCAGCGCCTCGGCCTTGCGATCGATCAGGCGCAGCACATTGCCGAGGGCGAAATGGGCGTCCGCCATTGCGGGACGCAGCTCGATCGCGCGCCGAAACGAGGCCAGCGCTTCCTCGGTGCGACCCTGCTCGCGCTGAGTAATCCCCAGATAATAATGAGCCTCGAAGCTCTGCGGATCGGCCGCGACCGCCTTGCGATAGTAGTCGAGCGCCTCGGCGACTCGGCCGAGCGCCTTGACGATCGTGCCGACATTGCAAAGCGCCACGGCATGATCGGGCAAGCTCTCGAGCAACCGCCGATAGGCAGCGAGCGCCTCTTGCGGCTCGCCGCGCGCTGCGCGACTTTCCGCCATGCTGAAAAGCGCCCGCGCCAGCGCGGCGCGCGCGGCATCATCCTCGGGCCGCTGCTCGAGACCCGTTTCGAGCTCGCTCGCAGCCGCCTCCAGCTCGCCCAGCGCATGTAGCGCGTAGCCGCGCACGATGTGGGCTTCGGGAAATTGGGCACGGCCTTCGAGCGCCTGCTTGAGGCGGCGCTCCGCCTCGCCGTAAGCGCCTCGCGTATACAGCAGCTTGCCAAGGTTGTAGTTCGCTGCCGGGCTCGCCGGGTCGATGGCGAGCGCTTTCTCATACGCGGCGAACGCGCCGGCCGCATCGCCGCTCGCCTCGAGCCCGACGCCGAGGTTGAGATGAGTCTTCGCAAGGCGCGGCGCGAGGCTCACGGCCCGCCGGTAGAGCTCGCAGGCGCGCCCGAGATCACCGGCATCTTCGGCGCGATTGCCTTCGGCGATGAGGGTCTCGGCGGGATCAGTTGCCATTGGAACAGGAGACGCATTCTAGGCGCCGCTGCTGCGCGAGGCGGTGCGCGTATAATCCGGCCGCCACATGGGCGGGACAGGCATGCTGCTGAATTGGTTCTCCAGGAAGCACATCGACGAGTTCGCAGACTCGATCGTCGCCGAGCTGTTGCAGCGCTTCCCGCGGGCGGGCACGGACCTGTCGAACGAAAAGTCGGCGGAAAAGGCGATGAAGACGCTCGATAGAATATTTTCCCGCATCAGCGCTTTCGCTCTCGAACGCCGGCCGAATCTCTACCAGAAGGCGTGCTTCGGCAACCGCATCAAGTGGGCGCTGAAGGAAGCCGGATATCCGGCGCCGTTTGTGGAATCCGTCACGCAAAAATTCCTCGCCTATATGACCATCGCAGCGGCCGCGCGCCCATCGGTACGCTCGTAAGGAGGCGGACAGCGTGACCAAAATGGGCAGCTCCGGACACGAATGGGCTACTGGGCCTGAATTGGGGCAAGCTTTTTAGGCCTCCCGTGCCTCATCCAGCGCATCCGCGCATGGCATGAACGTTGCGCGTATCAGGCGGGCCGGGTATCAAACAAACCTGACCGGTTCCTTACTAACAGAGGGAGATCAAATGAGAACGCTACAGAAGGGCTTTACCCTGATCGAACTGATGATCGTGGTCGCGATCATCGGCATTCTGGCGGCGGTCGCGCTGCCGGCGTATCAGGACTACACGATCCGCGCGAAGATGTCGGAAGTGATTCTGGCGATGAGTTCCTGCCGTACGTCGATCACCGAGGTGTACCAGTCCGGGCCCACCACGGCGCCGTCAGCCAACGGCTGGGGCTGC
>DASWER010000546.1:0-7834 GCA_036394655.1 Burkholderiales bacterium | reverse complement strand
CGTGAGGAGCGCAACGAGCGCGAGGACCGACGCGAGCGGACGCAGCCAGACGATCATCGGGCGCATGCTAGCCGAGGAGCCAGCGCAGCAACAGATAGGTCAGGATGGCGCAAGCGCCGAAAAATGCGATCAGCGCCGCGGTCAGCGTGACGAGGAATAAACGGCTCGAGCGCCGTGTTTGATGCGGCCGCTCGGCCCAAGCGTTGAGCAGGCGCACGTTCTTCTGGTTCGCCTTCCACACGGCATCGAACACGTCGCCGGCCACCGGAACTATGCCGACCACGCCTTCTACCGCCACGTTGAACGCCATGCGCGCCAGGATCACGCGGCCGACGCCCATGCGGTTCGCCTGCGCAAGGATGTAGCTCGAGGCGAGCACCCCCACCAGGTCGCCGATGAACGGAACCAGGCCGATCAGGGCGTCCAGGCCGATGGTCAAGCGCGTACCGGGAACCGGGATCGAGCTGTCGAGCAGCCACGCCAGAAAATTGAGCCGCGCACGCACTTCGCGTTCCGCCTCGGTCTCGGGACCGAGCACTTCGCCTTCGAGCACGCGGTCCGCGGGCGGCTTCATTTAGGTATTATCTGCCCTCCCCTTTTCCGCAGACCCCACAGGAGATTCGCTATGGCCCTCAAAGTCGGCGACCAGCTGCCCGACGGCAAGCTCATGGAGTCCACCGAATTCGATTCCGGCACGCAATGCGCGATGCCGCCAAAGGAAGTGCACGTGGCCGATGCGGTGAAAGGCAAGAAGATCGCCATCTTCTCCGTCCCGGGCGCCTACACCCCCACCTGCTCGGCCAAGCACGTTCCCGGCTACACGCAGAACATCGACCAGCTCAAGAAAAAGGGCGTCAACGAAGTCTGGTGCATCGCGTCCAACGACGCGTTCGTGATGGCGCACTGGGGCCGCGACCAGAAGGCGCTCGGCAAGATCCGCTTCCTCGCCGACGGCGGCGCGGAGTGGGCCAAGAAGATGGGCCTCGAGCTCGACCTCAACGCCCGCGGCATGGGCATTCGCACCAACCGCTTCTCGATGCTGGTGGACAACGGCGTGGTGAAGCAGCTCAACGTCGAGGGCCCGGGCAAGTTCGAGGTGTCGGATGCCGGCACCATGCTGAAGCAGCTAGGCTGAAACAAAAGGTTACAACCGGGCGTCAGCGGCTGCGCCATGGCGGGCGTTGTTAGCTGCAAAGGAGAGCTCATGAAACTTGCGATTCTGCTTTTCTCTGCACTGCTCGCCACCAGCGCCGCGGTCCACGCCCAGGAGCGCCGCTTCGATTGCTCGCAGGCCAAGGACCCGAAGGCCTGCGAGGAGCGCATGGCGAAGATGAAGGCGACGCACGCGCAGGCCGAGAAAGCCTGCGAGGGCAAGCAGGGCGCAGAGCGGCGCGAGTGCATGCTGAAGTCGATGTGCGCGCAGCAGAAGGATCCGAAAGCCTGCGAAGAGCGCGCCTCCAAGGCAAAGGATGCGCACCGCGACGCGCGCGCGGCCTGCGAAGGCAGGAAAGGCGCCGAGCACCAGGACTGCGTCGTGAAGCAGATGTGCGCGCAATCGAAGGATCCGGCGAAGTGCGAAGCGTTCGACAAGGAGCGCATGGCGCACCGCGAGAAGCTGCGCGAGGCCTGCAAGGACAAGCGCGGCGAAGAGCTGAAGGCCTGCATCCGCGAATACCGCAGCCAGAAGTGATCTCCTAGCCGGCGCGCGGGCGGCGCTCGCGGCGCTGCCCGGCGTCGTCGCCTTCGGCATCATCACCGGCGTCGCCATGGTGGCGAGCGGCATCGCGCCGCCCGTGGCGATGCTGATGTCGATCGTGGTGTTTGCCGGCGCCTCGATGGTCGCCGCGGCGCAGCTGCTCGCCTCGGACACCCCGGCGCTGCTGGTGGTGCTGACCGCCGTGTTCATCAACCTGCGGTTCATGATGTACAGCGCCTCGCTGCGTCTGCATTTCAGGCGCGAGCCGCTGGCGTGGCGCCTGGCGATCGCCTACCTCCAGGCGGACAACGTCTACGGCCTTACGCTCGTGCGCTACGCCGAGCAGCCCGATGCGCCCGGCCAGCGCGATTACTTCATGGGCGCGGCGCTCACCATCTGGGCCGGCTGGCAGCTGGCGGTGGCCGCGGGCATCGGCATCGGCGCCGGCGTGCCGGCATCCTGGCGGCTCGACTTCGCCGCGCCGCTCGCCTTCATCGCCATGACCATCCCGCTGCTGCGCGACCGCGCGATGGTCGCCGCCGCGGCGGTCGCCGCCATCACCGTGGTGAGCGCGCATGCGCTGCCGCTCAAGCTCTCGGTGCCGCTCGCCGCGCTCGCGGGCATCGCCGCGGGCCTGACCTTCGAAAGGAGCTGGCGCTGAGCCCTTGGGCGACTCCTTTAGAGATTTGGTGGACCCTGGCCGGCATGGCGCTCGTCACGTATGCGCTGCGCGCCTCGTTCCTGCTGCTGCCACCGCATGTCGAGACGCCGCCACTGCTGCGTCGTGCGCTGCGCTACGTGCCCGCCGCGGTGCTGACGGCGATCTGGGCACCCGAGCTCTTCGTGGTCGGCGCCGAGGTGGCGATTTCGCCAGGAAATGAACGACTGCTCGCCGGCGCTGTCGCAATCGCTGTGGCATGGCGCTGGCGTCTGACTTTCGCTACGATCCTCGCCGGTCTCGCCGCACTTCACCTCTTCCACTGGCTGCTATGAAACGCATCGCTGTCGCCACTCTGTTGCTCATTTGGACGTTCGCCGCGCTGGCTGCGGAGCTGCCCCGCCTAACGGTGTCGATCGAGGGGGTGACCGAGTACCGGCTGGAAAACGGCCTCAAAGTGCTCACCCTCCCGGACCCGGGCGCCGACACCATCACGGTGCACATCGTGTACCTGGTCGGCTCGCGCCACGAGGGCTACGGCGAGAAGGGCATGGCGCATCTGCTGGAGCACATGCTGTTCAAGGGCACGCAGCGCTTCCCCGACATCAAAGGCGAGCTGACGCGCCGCGGCGGACGCTGGAACGGCACCACCTCGAACGACCGCACCAATTATTTCGAGACGCTGTCGGCGACCGACGCCAACCTCGACTGGGCGCTCGCCATGGAGGCCGACCGGATGCTGAACTCGCGCGTCGCGCGCGAGCAGCTCGACAGCGAGATGACGGTGGTGCGCAACGAGTTCGAGATGGGCGAGAACAGCCCGGGCTCGGTGCTGTTCCAGCGCATGCAGCAGCTCGCCTACCCGTGGCACAACTACGGCAACCCGACCATCGGGCAACGCGCCGACATCGAGCGCGTGCCGATCGAAAAGCTGCAGGGGTTCTACCGCCTCTGGTACCAGCCCGACAACGCGGTGCTGCTGATCGCCGGGCGCTTCGAGGAGCCGCGCGCGCTCGAGCTGGTGGCCAAGCATTTCGGCGCGGCTCCGAAACCGGCGCGCGTGCTGCCCGAGTTCTATACCGAGGAGCCGACGCAGGACGGCGAGCGCAGCGTGACGCTGCGCCGTGTCGGCGACAGCCCGCTGGTCTCGGCGCTCTATCGCATCGTCGCCGGGACTCATCCCGACTACCCGGCGATCGACGTCCTGGTGCAGATCCTCGGCGACACGCCGTCGGGACGCCTGCATCGCGCGCTGGTACAGAAGGGCATCGCCGCCAACGCCTGGGGCGCGGAGCGCCAGCTGCACGATCCGGGGTACATGTACTTCGGCGCGCAGGTACCGCAGGACGGCGACCTCGCCCGCGCACGCGAGGCAATGCTCGGCGTGCTGGAAAGCGTGGCGACGAACAAGATCACCGGCGAGGAAGTGGAGCGCGCGAGAACGCGCATCCTCAACGACATCGAGCGCGCGCAGCTCGACAGCGGCCGGCTGGTGAGCGCGCTGTCGGAGAACGCCGCGATCGGCGACTGGCGCCTCTTCTTCCTCTACCGCGACCAGCTGCGCAAGGTGACGCTGGCCGACGTGCAGCGCGTCGCCGAGCATTACCTGAAGCCGGCGAACCGCGTCATCGGCCAGTTCGTACCGACCGAGCACCCGCAGCGCGCCGAGATTCCGAAGGCGCCGGATCCCGAGAAGCTGCTCGCCGACTACACCGGCGGCGAGAACGTGCGCATGGGCGAAGCCTTCGATCCGTCGCCGAAGAACATCGAATCGCGCCTCCAGCGCCGCAGCCTGTCGAACGGCATGCAGGCGGCACTGCTGCCGAAGCAGACGCGCGGCGGCCGCGTCGTCGCGCAGCTCACGCTGCATTGGGGCGACGAGAAAACGCTGATGAACCGCGAGGTGGCCTGCGAATTCGCGAGCCAGATGCTGCTGCGCGGCACCAAGCGCCACAGCCGCGCCGAGCTGAAGGAAGCGTTCGACAAGCTGAACGCGCAGGTCTCGGTCAGCGCCGACGGCGTGAGCGTCGAAGTGCGCGGCGCCAACCTGATCCCGGCGCTGCGCCTTGCGGCCGAAGCGCTGCGCGAGCCCTCCTTCCCGCCGAGCGAATTCGACGAGCTCAAGCGCGCCGCGCTCACGCACACCGAGGCACAGCTGTCCGATCCGGGGGCGAACGCCGAAATCCGCCTCTCGCGCCATCTCGAGGTCTATCCACCCGGGCACCGCAACTACACGCCAACGATCCCGGAGCGCCTCACCTGGATCCGCAAGACCACGCTGAAGGACGCGCAACGCTGCTACCACGACCTGCTCGGCGCCACGGCTGCCGATTTCGCCGCGGTCGGCGAGTTCGACGCCGACGAGGTGGCGCGCGCGGTCGATGAGCTGTTCGGCGGCTGGAAGTCGCCCCATCCCTTCACGCGCGTACCGTCGCGCTACTTCGACCGGCCGGCGCTCGAGGACGCGCTGGTCACGCCCGACAAGGCGAACGCCGTGCTGCGCGGCGGGCAGAACATCCGGATGCGCGACGACCATCCCGACTTTCCCGCGCTGCTGCTGGCGAACTACGTGCTCGGCGGCACCTCGAGCTCGCGCATCTGGGCGCGCGTGCGCGAGAAGGAAGGCCTTTCCTACAGCACCTCCACCAGCTTCAGCGCAAGCCCTTTCGACGATGCCGGCAGCTTCCGCGTCTCGGCGATCTTCGCTCCGCAGAACCGCGAGCGCGTCGAGAAGGCGGTGCGCGAGGAGCTCGAGCGCGCGCTGCAGGGCGGCTTCACTGCCGCGGAGATCGAGGCCGGCAAGCGAGCCATCCTCGAGTCGCGGCGCCTCGCGCGCACCCAGGACCGCGCGCTCACCGGCCGCATCGGCTCCTACCTCTTCGTCAAGCGCACCTTCGCCTGGGACATCGAGCTCGAGTCCAAGCTCGCCGCCCTGACGCCGGACGAGGTCAACGCCGCGCTGCGCAAGTACATCGACCCGGCGAAGCTGAGCCTGGTGATGGCCGGCGACTTCAAGAAATAGTTTTTTTCTTCAAGAGGTCGCGGATCTCTTCCAGGAGCTGCACCTCGCGCGGCGGCGGCGCGGCGGCCGGCTCCTTTTCCGACTGGCGCCGGAAATGGTTGATTGCCTTGACCAGGAAGAAGATCACCAGCGCGATGATGAAGAAGTCGACGACATTCTCGAGGAACTTGCCGTACATGATCTTCGCTTCGCCGACCTGGATGAACAGGTTCTCGTAGTGGATGCCGCCGATCAGGGCGCCGACGATCGGCATGATCAGATCGGCCACCAGCGACGCGACGATCTTGCCGAACGCGGTGCCGATGATGACGCCGACGGCGAGGTCGACGACATTGCCCTTGACCGCGAACTCGCGGAATTCTCGCAACATGCTCATGGATAACTCACTTCCAGGATTTCGAGCTGCTCCTCGCCCGCCGGCGTGTGCAGCCGCACGACATCGCCTTCGCGCGCCTTGATGAGCGCGCGCGCGATCGGCGAGATCCACGACACGTAGCCCTGCGCCGCGTCGACCTCGTCGATGCCGACGATGGTGACGGTCCGCTCACCTGACGCACCCCTGACACGCACGCGCGCGCCGAAAAACACCTGGTCGGTGTCGCGCCCCGAGGAGTTGACGATCTCCGCGGCCTCGAGCCGCTTGATGAGAAAGCGCACCCGGCGGTCGATCTCGCGCAGGCGGCGCTTGCCGTAGATGTAGTCGGCGTTCTCGGAGCGGTCGCCGAGCGATGCCGCCCAGGCGACGGTTTTGACCACTTCGGGGCGGTCGAGGTCGAGCAGCTGCTTCTTCTCGCGCTGCAGGCGCGCGAAGCCCGCCGGCGTAATGTAATTTTTTCCACCGGGCGGCGGCAGCGGCGCTGCGACCTCGTCAGTCTCAGGCGCGCCCGCGTCATCCTTCACGAACGCCTTCGACATAGCGCAATTTTAGCTTGAAGACCCGCGGCTAAACCCTCAGAATTGAGGCCAAATAGCGGTAACGCAAGGGGAGAGGGACGATGGCCGAGGGGAAAGAAAAGCTCGATTTTCTGACCAGGATGCGCGTGCGCGAGCTGATCCTGATGGGTCTCATCACGATCACCGCCGTGACCGCGAACCTGCCGCACGAATACGTCGAGGAGTCGCTCGGCGTCAGCCATACCACGCTGCTCGCGGTTCTCGCATGCTGCGTGATCATCGGGCTGTTCCTGTACCTGAAGACCGGCCTGTTCATCGTCGTCGTTCTGCTGATCGCCGGCGCCAACATGCCGGAGCAGATCGCCGAAGGCCTGAACATCTCGCGTGCGCCGATCGTGCTCGCGCTGGTCGCGCTGGTCGGCGTCGGCGTGATCAACTACCTGGTGAAGCTCCTGCCCACGGGGCTCGAGCCCAAGCCGAGGGAGAAAAGCCCGGAAGGCGTCCGCGCGCTGTTCTACGGCATCGAGAAAAACAACCTGGTGTACGCGCAGAAAGTGCTGTCGATGAACTTCGATCCGAACCTGCTGCACGAGAACGGCTACACGCCGCTCGCCTACGCGGCGATGAAGGGCAACCCGGCGATGATCGAGCTGCTGCTGCGTAACGGCGCGAATCCGGGGCTGGTGAGCAAGGAAGGCGATACCCCCGTCGAGCTCGCCTTGCGCATGGGCCACAACGAGGTGGCCGATATTCTGAAGAAGGCACGCAGCGCCGCCGAGACCCCTGGCGCCGACGAGGCCCAGCCGGCCGCACAGGCAGGCTGATTTTCCAGTTTAATTGACCGTTTCGCCGGGGTCTTGGCAGCCCGGCCCGCGGCTCGTTATACTGTACGTTTTACCAGTATGGCCATGGATAGCACCGTCACCGAAGCCCCGCCGCAGGAAATCTGCCGCGACACGCTGCTCGAGAAATACGCCAAGGGCGATGAGGCCAGCGTCGAGCAAGTGCGCCGCCGGGTAGCGCACGCCCTCGCCCAGGTCGAGCCCGAGGAGCGCCGCGCCCACTGGGAGCGGCGCTTCCTGCAGGCGCAGAACGACGGCTTCATTCCCGCCGGCCGCATCAACTCCGCCGCCGGCATCCAGCTCCAGGCGACGCTCATCAACTGCTTCGTGCAGCCGGTGGGCGATTCGATCTCCGAAGTGGTCGACGGCCGCCCGGGGATCTACACCGCCCTGTCGGAAGCCGCCGAGACCATGCGCCGCGGCGGCGGCGTCGGCTACGACTTCTCCGCCATCCGGCCGAAGGGCGCCGAGGTCAAGGGCACGCGCTCGCGCGCGAGCGGCCCGGTTTCCTACATGCGTGTGTTCGATCGCTCCTGCGAGACGGTCGAGTCCGCCGGCTCGCGCCGCGGCGCGCAGATGGGCGTGCTGCGCTGCGACCATCCCGACATCGAGGAATTCATCCACGCCAAGGACCATGGCGACCTCGCGAACTTCAACATCTCGGTCGGCGTCACCGACGAGTTCATGGTCGCGGTCGAGAAGGACCAGGTGTTCGAGCTGGT
>DASWER010000545.1:0-3403 GCA_036394655.1 Burkholderiales bacterium | reverse complement strand
TCACTTTCCGAAGTCAGTGGAGAAAGTGCTCGCGTGGGACATGCCGCAAGCGCGCAAGCGCAAGCTCTTCTGGGATAACGCGGTGCGGCTCTACGCGCGCTGTGGCCTTCAATAGCAATCCAAAAGCGCAGCGCCTGCGCGCGTTGCTCGCGCGCAAGGACCGCGTGCTTTCGGTGCTGCATCCGCCCAGCGCGGCGCTCGCGCGCATCATGGAGCGCGCCGGCTGCGAGGCTGGTTTCGTCGGCACTTCGGCCGTAGTCGGGGGCTATACCGGGCTTGCCGATGTCGGCACCGCCACCATGAGCGAGTGCGTGCAGATCGGCAAGTGGATCGCCCGCAGTGTCGAATTTCCCGTGATCCTCGACGGCGATACCGGCCACGGCGGTGTCATGGCCGTGCGCCGCCTGGTGCGCGAATGCATCGAGGCCGGGCTTGCCGGCGTGCGCATCGACGACCAGCCGATCGAGGGCAAGCGCCGCACGCAGTCCGCGGGCGTGGAGGTGGTACCGCTCGAGCAGGCGATCGCGCGTTACCGCGCCGCGGTCGACATGAAGAACGAGCTCGATCCGGCGTTCGTCATCATGGCGCAGTGCTACGCGCGCGATGCGGTGAACGGCGGACTCGCCGCGTGCATCGAGCGCCTGGGCGCGTATCAGGACAAAGCCGGTGTCGACTGGGTGCAGTTCGAGTCGCCGCACTCCACGGACGAGATCCGGCAGGCGCGCAGCGCGGTGAAGGGCGTGCTCTCCTTCATGAAGGGCAAGCTGCCGCGCTATCTCTCCGCCGAAGAGCATCTCGCGCTCGGCGTGAACGTTGCGTGGTATCCGGCGTTTACACACAACGTGATCTGGGCGGCGCTTTCCGGCTTCATGCGCGACTTCCAGGTGCGCGGCGTCGCCGCCTGGGATGATTTCCAGGCCGCACACCGCCCCGGCAGCTATCCGATCCCCGACGTCCCGGCCGCCGGAGAGGGCGGTGAAAAGCAGCTCGAGCTCGAGAAGCGCTACTCCAAGCCATGAGAGTGATAGCAATCGAGGAGCACTTCGTCACGCCGATGTATCGCGAGAAAATCGGCGGCAACGAATACCGCAACTTCTACCTCTCGAGCCGCTCAGGCGTGATGGGCCACGACATCATGGAACAGAACCTCGACCTCGGCGCGCAGCGGCTCGCGCACATGGACGCGCACGGCGTCGATGTGCAGGTGCTCTCGTTCGGCTCGCCGGGGCCGCAGGCGTTCGGCGCCGAGGTGGCGATCCCGATGGCGCGCGATGCGAATGACCGCTTGCATGCAGCGGTCAAGGCAAATCCCAAGCGCTTCGCCGGCTTCGCCGCGCTGCCGACCGCCGATCCGAAGGCCGCGGCGGCCGAGCTCGAGCGCTGCGTCAAGCAGCTCGGCTTCAAGGGGGCAATGATCCACGGGCATCAGCAGGGCGAATTCCTCGACGCGCGCAAATACTGGCCCGTCTGGGAGAAGGCGGAGGCGCTCGGCGTGCCGATCTATCTGCACCCGGCGCTGCCGCACCCCGACGCGGTGAAGGCGTACTTCGAAGGCTACGAGGAGTTGGCGCGCGCGCCGTGGGGCTTCGCCATCGACACCAGCTGCCACTTCCTGCGCCTGGTGTTCGGCGGCGTGTTCGATGCCTATCCGAACCTGAAGATCATCCTCGGCCACCTCGGCGAAGGCCTGCCCTTCGCCATGCATCGCCTGAACGACCACAGCTTGCACGCGGCAAAGCGGCGCGGCCTGAAGCGGGAGCCGATCGAGTACCTGCAGCAGAACCTGCTGGTCACCACCAGCGGCAACTGGTTCGAGCCGTCGTTCGTCTGCACGCTGCTCGCGCTGGGCGCCGACAACATCCTGTTCGCGATCGACTGGCCCTACGAGTCGAACGCCACCGGGATGGCGTTCCTGCACAAGCTCGCCATCAGCGATACCGACAAGGCGAAGATCGCGCACCGCAACGCGGAGCGCGTGCTAAGGCTTTAATTCGGGGACGGTGCCCGAATTCAGTCCTTCTCCGCGACCACCGCTTTCGCCACCCGCAGGCCGCCCTGCATCGCCGGCGCGCCGGCGTACGGCAGGATGTGGATCAGCGCCTCGAATACTTCCGCCTTGGTGAGGCCAAGGCGCAATGCGCCGCGGATGTGATGGCGCAGCTCATCGGGGCGGTTCAGCGCGGCGAGCAGCGCGATGGTGATCAGGCTGCGCGTCTTGAGCGGCAGCCCCGGTCGCGCCCAGACCGCGCCGTAGCCGAACTCGGTCAGGATACGCTGCACGTCCTGGTCGATCGGATCGGGCGAGGCGAAGGCGGCGTCGGTGTATGCCTTGCCCATGACCTGATGGCGGATCTCGAGGCCCTTGTCGAACCATTCTTCGCTCATTGCACCTCCATGGTCGTCTCCGGACGCGTGAAGAGCGCCGGCTCGAAATGACACGCCGCGCGCCGTAGCGATTGGCGGCAGGCGTTGCAGCGCAGATCGGGCTGCAGCCGCGCCGCGCAGGCGCGATGCTGCACTAGCGTAGGCGGCCGTCCCGGCGTCAGCCAGCGGTCGCCCCAGTACATGGCGAACACGCCGAGCTTGTACATGTCGAGCCCCTTCACGGTCAGCCGGTATTCGAAGCGCGGCGGGCTTTGCGAGTAGCGCACGCGCTCGAAGATGGCTAGGCCGACGAGCTCCTTGAGGCGAAGAGACAAGAGATGCGACGAGAGCTTGAGCTCGGCTTGCATCTCGTTGAAGCGCGCCACGCCGCGCAAGCCGGCGTAGATGAGCAGCATGCTCCAGCGGTCGCCGAATACGCGCGTGGTCTCGTCGGTGAGGCCCGAGCGGCGCTGGCGCCGGCTCGGCAGGCTCATGCTGCCGGCGCCGGGTCCTGGCCGGCGCGTGATGTCCTGCGGCGACACCGCTTTGCTGCAGCGCGCGCAGTAGAACTGCGGCCGCGTCTTGAGGCCGCAGCCGTCGTGCACCAGCTCGAACGCGAAGCCGGGCGAGGCGGTGACCCAGCGCTTTTCCCAGTCCCAGATGGCGAGCATGAAAAACCAAAGCTCACGGCCGCGCTCGGTCAGCCGGTATTCGTAGCGCGGCGGATTCGACTGGTAGCGGATGCGAGCGACGATCTGCGCGCGCGTCAGGCGTGCGAGGCGCTCGGAGAGCACCGGCCGCGGGATGCCGAGCAGGCCCTGCCACTGGCTGAAGCGGCGCGCGCCGCGAAAGGCGTTGAGCAGGATCAGCAGGGTCCACGAATCACCGAGGATCGAGAGCGTGCGCGTCACAGAGCTCGCCGGAGAAACCTGCCTTGCCATGGGCAGTGAGTATGCCTATTGAAGCTTGACAGCGCAATTTGCGCTCACTTAGACTGCTCTCCGTTCGTTACTTCAATAGCTGCACCTACTGCCGTTTT
>DASWER010000544.1:0-4009 GCA_036394655.1 Burkholderiales bacterium | reverse complement strand
GTCGGCCTTCACGCCCCAGACCATGTTGAGCGTGCCGATCGCGGTGCTGTACGGATACTCGACCACCTTGCCGACGCCGCTCGCCAGGCTGATGCCGGGCCCGGGCTCGGCGCCCACGTAGGCGTCGATGTCGCCGCGCGCAAGCGCCGGCGCCATGTCGCTGAACGGCAGGCGTACGTGCTGGACATCCTTGATCGTCATTCCCTCGGCCTTGAAGCGCTCGAGGATCACCACCTCCTGCGTCGAGCCGGGCCAGATGGCGACGCGCTTGCCCTTCAGGTCCTTGATCGAGGCGATGTCCGATTTGGCGCCCGCCATGACCGCCATGCCGCGGTTGCATTGCGCGGCGAAGATCACCAGCGGCTCGCCGGCGGCGATGCCGAGCATCGCGGCGGCGATGCCGAAGGTGCCGAAATCGACCGACCCGGTGAGGACAGCGTTCTTGCCGTCGGTCGGGCTCTCGAACGGGATCACCTCGATCTTGTAGCCGGCAGGCGCGAACTTGTCGTAGAAGTAGGGCGTGATGCTGTGGATCAGCTTCAGCGCGCCCACCTTGATGACCTTGTCCTCGGCGCCGGCGACCGAAGCAAAGGCGGCTAGCGCGAGTGCGGCGACGGCTACGAACGGTTTCATCTGGATCTCCCCGGTTTATCCGGAGCTCTCGTCGCAAGGCCTGTGCCACGCGATCGCGCCTCGAAGGCGTGCCTTTGCGCACCGTCGAAGTGCGG
Source organism: Burkholderiales bacterium (assembly GCA_036394655.1). Taxonomy (GTDB): domain Bacteria; phylum Pseudomonadota; class Gammaproteobacteria; order Burkholderiales; family SG8-39; genus SCGC-AG-212-J23. The sequence goes on along the minus strand of DASWER010000544.1, from coordinate 3,281 downwards.
GGTGGAAGCTCAGCCGTCCATAAGAGTGCGCGCGAGCGCCGTCAGCCGGCCGCTCGGCGCCGCGAGCTCCTCGAGGATGGTGAAGTGATCATGGCCGGGCAGCGGCTCGAGGCGCGCATTCCGGGCGCTTGCATAGAGCTGCGACTGGCGCTGCAGCTCGGGGAGCTCGCTCGTGCCGTACGCGATGACGAGCGGCTTGCCCGACGAGGGCCGGTGCACGGGACTCAGGCGCCGCACGGCGTCTTCATCGAGGCCGAGCTTGTCGTTGATATAGGAGAGCCGGATCGGCTCGAGATCGTAGATGCCGCTGATGGCCAGTCCGCCGCGTACCCGCGGATGGTCCATCGCCATCGCCGTGAGATGCCCGCCGGCCGACCAGCCTGAGACCACGCAATCGCGCGCCAGGAAATCGAGCGCCGCGCCGATCTCGGCGACGATGCCGTCGAGCCGCTTCTGCGGCGCGAGCGTATAGCCGACCAGCGCCACGCCGATGCCGTGCGCCAGCGGCCCGGCGGCGAGGAAGGCGAAGTTCTCCTTGGCGCGCATCTGCCAGTAGCCGCCGTGGATGAAGACGAAAAGCGGCGCACCGGGCGCGGCCTCGAAGAGATCGATGCGGTTGCGCTCGGCAGTTCCATATCTCAGCTCGCTGGCAGACGAGCGCAGGCGGTCGCTGCGTACCTGCCAGTCGGCGACGATCTGCGCGCTATTGGCTACCGCCGCGCCGTTGTTGTAGGCCGCGTCGAGCGTCGGCCGGTCCATTCCGCGATAGAGTGCCGCCATGATCGATGAAGTCTACCGGTGCATCGAAGCGCACGCGGCGAATCCGGTCTTCATCCATCTGCTGCCGCGGGCGCGGGTCGAGGAGCGGCTGCGCAGCATCGAGAGCCTGCCGCGCACGCTGCCGCTGTGGGGCCGCAGCTTCGCGGTGAAGGACAACATCGACGTCGCCGGGCTGCCGACGACCGCGGGCTGTCCCGCTTATTCCTACATCGCCAAAGTCACGGCGCCCGCCGTGCAGAAGCTGCTCGACGCCGGCGCGGTGCTGATCGGCAAGACCAACATGGACCAGTTCGCCACCGGCCTCGTCGGTACGCGCTCGCCCTACGGCGCCTGCCGCAACGCCTTCGATCCGGCGTATATCAGCGGCGGCTCGAGCTCGGGCTCGGCGCTCGCGGTGGCGCTCGGCATGGCGAGCTTCGCGCTCGGCACCGACACCGCGGGCTCCGGACGCGTGCCGGCGGCGTTCAACAACCTCGTCGGCCTGAAGCCCACGCGCGGCCTGGTGTCGACGCGCGGCGTAGTGCCCGCCTGCCGCTCGCTCGACTGCGTTTCGATCTTCGCGCGCGGCTGCGCCGATGCCGCTGCGATCCTCGAGGTGCTGCAGGGCCGCGACCACCACGATCCGTATTCGCGCAGCGGCGAAGAAGTCGCGCTGCCGCTCAAGGCGTTCCGCTTCGCCGTGCCGCGCCAGCTCGAATTTCACGGCGATCGCGCCTATGAGGCGCTGTTCGGCAAAGCGCTCGCGCGCCTGGCCGAGCTCGGCGGCCGGCGCGTCGACATCGGCTTCGCGCCGTTCCTGGAAGCGCAGGCGCTGCTTTATGGCCCGTGGATCGCCGAGCGCGCCGCGGAAGGCTTTCCGCTCGAGGCCATGCTGCCGGTGACGCGCCAGATCTTCGAGTCGGGCGCGCGCCATAGCGCGGCAGACCTCTTCAAGGCGCAGCACCGGCTTGCCGAGCTGAAGCGCGACTGCGCGGGTCTCCTCGCGTCGGCGGACGTGCTCGTGGTACCCGGGGCGCCGACCATCTACCGCATCGCCGAGGTCGAGGCCGAGCCGGTCGAGCTCAACACGCGCCTGGGCCGCTATACCAACTTCGTCAACCTGCTCGACCTGGCGGCCCTCGCGCTGCCGGCGGGCTTCCGCCCGGAGGACGGCCTGCCGTTCGGCATCGCGCTCGTCGGCCCGGCGTTCTCCGATCGTGCGCTCGCCGCGCTCGGTGCGCGCTTCACCGGCGAGGGCGAAATACCGGCGTCACCGCGGCTGGTGAAGGTAGCGGTCGTCGGCGCGCACCTCTCGGGCATGCCGCTCAATCACCAGCTCACCAGCCGCGGCGCGCAGCTCGTGCGGGTCGCGCTCACCGCACCGCTTTACCGGCTCTACGCGCTCAGCGAGCAGAAGCCCGGCCTGGTGCGCGCGCAGGAGGGCGCAATGATTGAAATCGAGCTCTGGCAAATGACCCCCAGCGCCTTCGGCTCGTTCGTCGCCGAGGTGCCGCCGCCGCTGGGCATCGGCACCATCGAGCTCGAGGACGGCGAGACGGTGAAGGGCTTCCTGTGCGAGCACTACGCGGTGCAGGGGAGCAAAGACATCAGCAGCTACGGCGGCTGGCGGCGCTATCTCAGCGCGAAATGACACTGTCGATTGCGCCGTTAGCCCAGGGTGTCAACTAAATCGGGGGAAGTTTGGTGTCGCTGTCGATCGCGCTGTTAGGAGGCAACGCCGCCACACCATGACGTCGGTGCGTAGGGCTCAGCATGGGTACCGGTCTCGAATGTGGTCGTTGTAGTACGTACCTTTCGAGCTCGCCCTCAATAATCCGTTGAATACACTCTCCGGGACGCGGCAGAAATCATATGTGTGTCCAGCCGTAAACTGGATCTTCATCCGCATCGTTGCTGCCTCGTACCCAACGGCGGATATTGCAGAGGAGGACACGCGAATCATCTCCATCGCTTCTGCCTCCTAACGTCCCGGGTTTGGCGCGCTGAAGCAAGCGCGCAGCGCCGCGGAAGCGTCGCTCAACAACCGGTTGTTAGGCGTCACGTCCTTTGCGGTTGGCGTGGCGAACTTCCATATGGCTAGAGCGATACAGATCGCGAGCAACACATATAGCACGCGGCCAAGTGTCGTCGTCCAACTCGGCGCACAACGAGTGCAAAGTGGCCCGTCGGTGTTGAGCCAAATCTGCCCATAGAAGAACCCGACAACGGAAACCAGCCACATAAAATGTGCGCGCTTTGTCGTCGTGATTCCGCAGTGGGCGCAAGTGAATGGACGGGCCATGTGTGACGCCTAAGGTGCTAGCTCAGCGGCCGGCCGCCTATGACCGGTCCGTCCTGGAGCGGAAGGTTAGGCTTCACTGTGAGTCGCCAGATGACGGTACCAACTGCAGCACCAATTGCTATGCCGGCGGGGCCGTAAAAGACTAAAGCAAGCGGACCTTGTGGACTATCGGTGGCTGCGGTCCAAACTATTACGCCAGCGAGTGCCATGCCAGCGCCTG
>DASWER010000543.1:0-4144 GCA_036394655.1 Burkholderiales bacterium | reverse complement strand
AAGGCCTCGCACAGCTGCTCCCCGGTAACGCGCCCTAGCACCGGCGTCACCGCGGCAGGCCGCCCGTGAAAGGCGAGGTAGTAAACCGGAGCGTCGAACAATTCCTTCTGCCGCCACATCAAACCGCCCGGCCGGCGCAGGTAGTAGGAAATGCCGGGCTCCGACTCGACAAAGCGGTGCGCCACCGTGAGCGGCGGCTGCACCAGCGGCGCCATCGCCTCGAGGAATCCTTTCACCGAGAAGGTCTGGAACATCTGCTCGTTCCAGTACGACTCGAGGCAGACGATTTTGCGCGGGGCCTTCACGCGCGCTCGAATGAATTCGGGGACGGAGCCCGAACTCCAGCGACGCGCAGCTTTCGGAGTTCGGGCTCCGTCCCCGAATTCACGTTTTGCGCAGGAAGTCGAAATCGCAGCCGTGCTCGGCCTGGAGCACGTGGTCCATGTACAGCTTGGCGTAGCCGCGCGTCGGCATGCTCACCGGCGCGCGCCACGCGGCTCGTCTCTTCTGCAGCTCATCCGCGGGCACCAGCAGATCGATCGAGCGACCCTTTACCGAGATGCGGATGCGATCGCCGTTGCGCACCAGCGCGAGCGGCCCGCCGGCTGCGGCTTCTGGCGAGACGTGCAGCACGATGGTGCCGTAAGCGGTGCCGCTCATGCGGGCATCCGAGATGCGCACCATGTCCTTCACGCCGGCGCGCGCCAGCTTCGACGGGATCGGCAGGTAGCCCGCTTCGGGCATCGCGTAGCCGGACTTCGGCCCGGCGTTCTGCAGCACGAGGAAATCATCCGCGGTGACGTCCAGCGCCGGGTCGTCGATGCGCGCCGCGAGATCGTCGAGCGATGTAAATACTACGGCACGCCCCTCCCGCTCGAAGAGCTTCGGATCAGCAGCCGAGCGCTTGAGGATGGCGCCATTCGGCGCGAGCGAGCCGAAGAGCGCCACCAGCCCGCCCTCTTTTGATAATGGTTCATTGAATTGACGCACCACGGCACGATCCACCCATGCAGGCTCACGCTGCAACCGCTCGCCGAGCGTGATGCCGGCCACTGTCATGCAATCGAGATGCAGCAGCGATTTCAGCTCGCGCAGCACCGCGCCGACGCCGCCCGCGGCATAGAGATCGGACATGTAGTACTGGCCGGTGGGCTTCAAGTCCACCAGCACCGGCGTCGAGTCGGAAAGCTCGTTGAGTTTTTTCAAACTGATGGAAACCCCGGCGCGGCCGGCGATCGCCGTGAGATGGATGATGGCGTTGGTCGAGCCGCCGATCGCGAGCAGCACGCGGATCGCGTTCTCGACGGATTTTGGCGTGATCACCTGGCTCGGCCGGATCGGCGAAAGAGCAAGTTTTGCTGCAAGAGCGCCGCTCGCCTCGGCGGCGCGCAGGCGGTCGGCATGCACCGCCGGAATCGCCGCGCTGCCCGCCAGCGCCATGCCGAGCCCTTCGGCGATGGCGGCCATGGTCGAGGCGGTTCCCATCACCGCGCAGGTGCCGGCGGTGGTGGCGAGGTTTCCTTCGATTTCCTCGATGCCGGCTTCGTCGACCTTGCCGGCGCGATGCAGCGCCCAGAAGCGCCGGCAGTCGGTGCAGGCGCCGAGGCGCTCGCCGTGGAACGAGGTCGGCATCATCGGCCCGGCGAGAAGCTGCACCGCCGGCACGTCGGCCGAAGCCGCGCCCATCAGCTGCGCCGGCACGGTTTTGTCGCAGCCGCCGACCAGCACCACCGCGTCCATCGGCTGCGCGCGGATCATCTCCTCGACGTCGATCGACATCAGGTTGCGGAACATCATCGAGGTCGGGCTCAGGAAAACTTCGCCGAGCGACACGGTCGGAAATTCGATCGGCAGGGCACCGGCGGCGAGCACGCCGCGCTTCACCGCCTCGATCAGCTCGGGAAAATGGCGATGACAGTTGTTGAATCCGCTCTTGGAATCCGCAATCCCCACCACCGGCCGCCCGAGCATCTCGCTCGAGTAGCCCATGCTCTTCGCGAACGAGCGGCGCAGGTACAGCGAGAACGCGGGATCACCATAGTTGGTGAGCCCGCGCGCGATACCGCGCTTGGTCTTCTGCGTCACGAACCCTCAACCACCGGTTCCACGTAAATCTCGACGCGCCGGTTCTCTGCGCGTCCGCCTTCGCTGGCATTGCTCGCGATCGGCATGGCCTCGCCCTTGCCGACGATGTTGAGGCGCACCGCCTGCACTCTCCTCGACTCGAGGTATTGCGCCACCGCGTTCGCACGGCGCTCGGAGAGCCCCTGGTTGGATTGCGCGGAACCTACATCGTCGGTGTGCCCCGCGACGGTGAGGCTGGTCTTGCCGTAGCGCACCACCACGTCCGCGATCTTGTTTAGCGTGCTGTGGAACCCCGGCTTGATCTCGGTGGAGTTGGTATTGAAGCCGGTGTCGCCGGTCATGGTGACGCGCACCACGTGGTTCGGCAGCTCATCGACGCGCGCCTGCCGCGCCTTGATCTCGTTGGCGAGGTTCTTCTCCAGATCCTTCTTCTGGCCGTCCATGTAGGCGCCGACCGCGCCGCCGGCGAGGCCGCCGCCGATGGCGCCGATCAGCACGCCCTTCCCGCTGTGGGTGCCGTAGGCCATTGCGCCGAGGATGGCGCCGCCCGCCGCGCCGAGCACGGCACCCGTTTCCATATTGGAGCGGTTAAAGGCACCGCGGCCGCTGTCGTCGGTAGCACAGCCGGCGAGGATGACAACACTTGCGACTGCAACTCGGATCTTCAATCGGTTTCCTTTCATGAATATTCGGCGCGCACCAGCTTCGCGCCCTCGACCATCGCCCGCATCTTCGCATCCGCCACGTCTCGCGGCAGGTACTTCATGCCGCAATCGGGCGAAACGATGACGTCCTCGGGCTTGACGTATTTCAACGCCTTGCGCAGGCGCTCCGCCACCTTCTGCGGTGTCTCGACCGTCATATCCGACAGATCGATGCAGCCGACCATGATTTTCTTCCCCGGCAGCTTGGCGAGCACCGCCGTATCGAGGTTCGACTGCGCGGTCTCGATCGACACCTGCTGCACCGGCGAGCCGGCAAGCTCCGGCAGGAACGAGTAGCCCGAAGGCCGCGCGTGGATGATCGCGGCATAGCCGAAGCAGATGTGCACCGCGGTCGTGCCGTTGATGCCCTGCAGTGCGCGATTGAGCGCCTTCAGCCCATATTCGCGCGCCTTGTCCGGCCGCGCCTGCATGTACGGCTCGTCGATCTGCACCACGTCGTCGCCGGCGGCGAAGAGGTCGCGGATCTCCTCGTTGACCGCGGCGGCATAGTCCATCGCCGCCTCCTCGGCCGACTTGTAGTAGTCGTTCTGCGCCTGCTGCGCCATGGTGAACGGCCCGGGCACCGTGATCTTGGTCTTGCGGCTGGTATGCCGCTTGAGGAAGCGCAGGTCATCCACCTCGACCGCGTGCTTGCGCCGGATCTTGCCGACGATGCGCGGCACCGGGTTCGGATGTCCGGAGCGATCGAGCGCGCTGCCGGGATTGTCGATGTCGATGCCTTCGAGCGCGGTGGCGAAACGATTGGAATAGCTTTCCCGCCTTGTTTCACCATCGGTGATGATGTCCAGGCCCGCCTGCTCCTGCGCGCGGATCGCGAGCACGGTGGCGTCGTCCTGCGCCTCGGCGAGATGCGCCTCGGGCACGCGCCACAGCTCCTTCGCCCGCACGCGCGGTGGAAAGCGCCCGGCGAGCTTCTGCCGGTCGATCAGCCACTCGGGCTGCGGGTAACTGCCTACGAGCGTGGTTGGAAATAGCATGTCTTTAGGTTCCGGCGAATTTCGGGGAAATCCTGGCCAGGCGCTCGGGATCGATGCGCCCGCTTCTCTGAATATAGCTCCATGCGAAGTCGCGCGGCGAAAGGTTCATCTGTTCGGGGAAGCGGTCGTACCAGGCGCCGCTCGCATCGGCGCCCGCGACCAGCTTCTCAACGATGGGCCGGCGTGCCGCCTCATAGGCCTCCAACGCGTCCCTTATTCGGGGCTGGGCGTCGAGAGCCTTGCAAAGCGCGATGGCGTCCTCCATCGCGAGGCGCGTTCCCGAGCCGATCGAAAAGTGGGCGGTGCGCAGCGCGTCGCCGATCAGCACCGTATTGCCGACCGACCAGCGCTGGTTTC
>DASWER010000542.1:0-6545 GCA_036394655.1 Burkholderiales bacterium | reverse complement strand
GTCGTAGCGCACGAAGTAGGAGACGCTCATGCAGCCTTGGCGTCGTGCAGCATGAACTGCAGCATCGCTACGGCGCGATCGCCCGAGGCGACCAGGTCGCGCGCGAGCAGCCGCAGCTGCCGGAAGCGCCGCGCGTCGAGCCGCTCGAACAGCACGTCGTTCACACGCCGCTGGAACGGCGCGAGACGGTCGAGGAGCTCGCGGCTCTTTTCGTTCGAGCGCAGCAGCACGCGGCGGCCGTCCCCGGGGTCCGCGACCTTTTCCAGGATGCCGCGCGCCACCAGCTTGTTCGCCTCGATGGTGATGAAGGCGCCGGAACGGTGCAGGCGCGCCGCCACTTCGCCGACCGAGAGCAGTCCCGGGGCGCGGCTCACCAGCATCAGGATCTCGTACTGGGCGCCCGACATGCCGACCAGGGTGGCGAAGGCGTCGCGGCAATGGTCGAGCCGGTGGCCGTAGGCGATCAAATCATGAATCAGCCCGCGGAACTCGGCGTCCGAGCCGTCGACCAGGAGCGCGGTGCGCGACACCGTGGCGGGGGGCGTGCTTCTGCGCCGGGACCGGGCCATTGACGCGGCCATTCTCTGCTCCGAGAATTAGCTTTGTCAATTAGCTTTCCTGCGAAAGCATGAGCGTGCTCATTGCCGGCGCCGGGCCGGTCGGGCTCGCCGCGGCCAACGTGCTCGCGGACGCCGGCATCGCCGTCACGGTGCTCGAGGCCGAGGCGCGGCTGCCGCAGAGCCTGCGCGCCTCCACCTTCCAGCCGCCGACGCTCGACCTGCTCGCGCGCTTCGGCGCCACTGCGCGGCTGATCGAGATGGGACGCATCGCGCGCCAGGTGCAATACCGCGACCGCGCCGGCTGGATCGCCGAGCTCGACTTCGGCGTGCTCGCCGACGACACGCAGCATCCGTTCCGCGTGCAGTGCGAGCAGTACCGGCTCAACCACGTGCTGGCCGAGCGCCTGCATGACATTCGATTCGGCGCACAGCTGACCGCGGTGGATCAGGATGCCGATGGCGTCACGGTGACGGTCAACGGCGCCGAGAAGCTGCGCGCCGACTGGCTGATCGGCGCCGACGGCGGCAGGAGCCGCGTACGCGAGGCGCTCGGCATCGCGCTCGAGGGCTTCACCTGGCCGGAGCGCTTCCTCGTCGCCAGCACGCCGTTCGATTTCGCGCAGGTGATGCCGCGGCTTGCCGATGTCAGCTACTTCGCCGACCCGCAGGAGTGGTTCTTCCTGCTGCGCGTGCGCGACGTCTGGCGCGCCATGTTCCCGACGCGCGCCGAAGAGAGCGAAGCGGAAATCCTGTCGGACGCCTCCATCGAACGGCGTCTGCAGCGGGTACACGCCAAGCCCGGCCGCTACGAGATCGCGCATCGCACGCTCTACTCGGTGCATCAGCGCGTCGCCGAGAGCTACCGGCGAGGGCGCGTGTTCCTCGCCGGCGACGCCGCGCACCTCAACAATCCGCTTGGCGGCATGGGGATGAACGGCGGCATCCACGACGCGTTCAACCTCGCCGAGAAGCTGGCCGCGGTGATCCGCGGCGAGAAACCGGTCGAGGAGCTGGAGCGCTACGAGCGCCAGCGCCGGCCGGTCGCGCTCGAGTACGTGAACCGCATTACGATTGCCAACAAGCGCCATCTCGAGATGCACGATGCCGGGGAGCAGCGCCGCTGGCGCGCCGAGCTCGCGCACGCGGCGTCCGACCGCGCGGCGCAGCGGGAGTACATGCTCAGGATTTCGATGATCGCGAGCCTAAGGAAATACGAATGCGCCTAGCCCTGCTTGCATTGCTGGTTGCGCCGCTCGTCGCCGATGCGCAGAGTTTTCCCTCTCGGCAGATCACCCTCGTCGTGCCCTTCTCTCCCGGCAGCACCTCGGACCTGATCCCGCGCGCGATCGCGCCGCTGGTCTCGCGGTCGACCGGCGTGCCGGTGATCGTGGACAACCGCCCCGGCGCGAGCGGCAACATCGGTGCCGCGGCGGTCGCGAAGGGAGATGCGAGCGGGCATACCGTGCTGATGGCGCCCTCGGCGATCCTCGCCACCAACCAGTGGCTCTACAAGGAGCTCGGCTTCGATCCGCAAAAGGACCTCGCGCCGGTGATCGATGCCGCGACCACGCCCAATCTCTGGGTGGCGCATCCGTCGCTGCCGGTGAAGACCATGAATGACGTCATCGCGCTCGCCAAGGCGAAGCCGGGCGTGCTCAGCTTCGCCTCCGGCGGCGCGGGCACGACCAGCCATTTGTGCGGCGAGCTGCTCAAGAGCACGGCGCAGGTCGATCTGGTCCACGTGCCGTACAAGGGGCCGGCGCCCGCGGCGCAGGATCTGCTCGCGGGTCGGGTGCCGCTCATGTGCGACAACTTCTCCAATGTGATCGCGCACGTGCGCTCGGGCCGGCTGCGCGCCATCGCCGTGACCGCGCTGCAGCGCCATCCCCAGGCGCCGGAGGTGCCCACGGCGGACGAATCAGGGCTGCGCGGATTCGAGGTGAACGTGTGGTACGGGTTCGCCGTCCCGGCGGCCACGCCGAAGGCCGCGGTGCAGAAGTTGAACACCGAAATCGCGAAGGCGCTGCGCAATCCGGGCGTCGCCGAACGCCTGCAGGGCCTCGGGCTCGAGATCGTCGCCGACACGCCGGAGGAATTCGCGCGCTTCGTCGCCGCCGAATCGGAGAAGATGCGCCGCCTGGTGCAGGTGTCGGGCGCGCGGGTCGATTAGCCTTCATGCCGCTAACCCGGGTTCAAATGGCAGAGGCGATCGCGCACCTCGAGGCTGGCGACTGGCAGGCGGCGCACGAGATCGTGCAGGCGGATGAGGGGTCCGCGCTGGCCTGCTGGGCGCACGGCATCGTGCACCTCATGGAAGGCGACCTGCCTAACGCGCGTTACTGGTACCGCGCGGCCAAGCGGCGCTTTCCATCAACGCCGGATGCGGCGGCCGAGATCCGCGCCTTAAAGGCCGAACTAGCGGGTTGAGCCGGACTTGCGGGCGCGGGATTTGGCGCCGATGCGCGGGCGGCTGCCGGCCTTGACGCCCAGGCGCGCGGCGATCAGCGCGCTGAACTCGGCCGCCGGCATCGGCCGGGCGAAGAGGAAGCCCTGCGCCTGCTCGCAGCCGAGCGCGCGCAGGAAAGTCGCCTGCGAATCGAGCTCGACGCCTTCGGCGATCACCGTGAAGCCCAGGGTGTGCGCCATGTCGACGATGGTGCGCACGATTGTGGCGTCGGCCTCGTCGTCGAGCACGTCGGCGACGAAGGAGCGGTCGATCTTGAGCGAGGCGAGCGGGAAGCGCGTGAGATAGGCGAGGCTCGAGTAGCCGGTGCCGAAGTCGTCGATGGCGATGCGCACGCCGGCCTCGCCGAGCGCGCGCAGCATCTTGATGGCGTGGTCCGGATCGTGCATCAGCTGGCTCTCGGTGATCTCGAGCTCGATCAGCGACGGATCGATGCCGGCGGCTGCGACGATGGCGCGGATGCGCTCCTCGAGGTCATGCTGCCGGAACTGGCGCGCCGAGAGATTGACCGCGACCGGCATGGCGGGTGCGCCGAGGGTCTGCCAGTTCTTCAGATCCTCGCAGGCGCGCTTCAGCACCCACTCGCCGACCGGCACGATCAGGCCGGTTTCCTCGAGCACCGGAATAAATTCGACCGGCGCGACGCGGCCGCGCTCGGGATGGTTCCAGCGCAAGAGCGCCTCGGCGCCGCAGGGTTGGCCGTTGCTGAGGTCGATCTTCGGCTGGTAATGCAGGCTGAACTCGCGCCGCTCGAGCGCGCGGCGCAGCTCGAGGCCCATTTGCGCGCGCGCCCGGGTGCGCTGGTTGATCTCGGCGGTGAAGAACTGGAAGGCATTGCGTCCCGACTGCTTGGCGCGATACATCGCCGCGTCGGCAGCACCGAGCAGGGTCTCGGCGTTGTCGCCGTCGGCGGGGAAGGTGGCGATGCCGATGCTCGCCGTGACGACGTTTTCCTGGCCGTGGATCTCCGCCGGCGCCGCGAGCCGCTCGAGGATCTTCTGTGCCACGAGCGCGGCATCGTCCGGCCGCGCCAGGTCGCCGAGGATGACGGCAAATTCATCGCCGCTGATGCGCGCCACCGTGTCGCCGTCGCGCAGGGCCGACTGCAGGCGCTTCGCCATCTCCTGCAACAGCTCGTCGCCCGCGGCGTGGCCCTGGGTGTCGTTCACCAGCTTGAAGTCGTCGAGGTCGATGAACAGCACGCCGAGCGAGACGCCGCGGCGGCGCGCCTGCACGATCATCAGCGAGAAGCGGTCGGCGAGCAGCGTGCGGTTCGGCAGCCCGGTGAGCGGGTCGAACTGCGCGAGGTAGGCGAGCCGCGCCTCGCTGTCCAGGCGATGCAGCGCCGCCGACACCATGCTCGCCGCGGCGCCGAGAAAGCGCGTCTCCTCCGGACCGAAGGCGCCCGGGGCTTCGGCGAAGGCGCACACCAGGCCGCGCGGTCCGCCGTCGGCCGGCACCGGCACGACGGCCAGGCTGCCATAGCGGCGCAGCCATTCGAAGGGCAGCGGCAGCGCGCCCTCCCCCCATGGGCCGTTCAGCACCACCGGCTCCGACTGGTCGATGAGCGGCGAAAGCGGGCTGCCCGGCTCGATGCGCACTACCGCCGAGTCCGTGGGTGTGGAAGCGAGGCCGGCGACGCGTCGCAACACCAGCTCGCGATCGGTGCTGCCGCGCTCGAGATAGGCCACCGCGCCGCCGCCCAGGCCGTCGAGCACGCTCTGCACCGCCTTGGCGACCAGCTCGGCGGGGTTGCGCTTCGAGAGCGCCGCCTGCCCGAGCCGCGAGATCTTCTTCTGGTAGCGCGCCTGCGCGGCGCGGCGCTTCTCGGCGCTCATGCGCTCCGAGAGGTCGCGCGAGTTCACCACCAGGACCCGTCCCTGCGGCGTGTCGAGCAGGCTGCGGCGGCTCTCGACCGGGAAGGTGCTGCCGTCCTTGCGGCGGTACTCGGTAATCACCGTGTTGGTGCGCCCGGCCACGCCCTGCAGCTCGACGGTCTCGGCGCGCAGCGTGCCGCTGGTGGCATCGGGGCGGATGTCTCGTGCGCGCAGGCGCAACAGCTCCTCGCGCGTATAGCCGAGGTGCTTGCATGCGCTCTCGTTGAAATCGAGCAGGCCTCCGGCCGACAGGTCGAACAGGAACACCATGTCGGCCGAGGAGTCGAGCGCGGTGCGGAAGCGCTGCAGCGTCGCCTCCTTCTGCTTGCGCTCGGTGATGTCCTCCATGATCGCGATCTCGTACTGCGGCTCACCTTGCGCGTTGCGCGCCAGCGCCACCGTGAGGTTGACCCACAGCACCGAGTCGTTCTTGCGCAGATAGCGCTTCTCGAACTGCACCGACGAGACCTCGCCGGCGCGCATGCGGGCGCGCTCGGCATCGGTCTGGTCGCGATCGTCGGGATGCGAGATTTGCTTCACCGTGCGGCCGATCAGCTCGGCCTCGCTGTAGCCCAGCATGTCGCACAGCTTGTGGTTGACATCGATGAAGCGCCCGGCGAGGTCGACGTGCGCGATGCCCGAGGCGGCGATTTCGAAGGTCTGCCGGAAGCGCACCTCGCTTTCGGCGAGCGCGGCTTCGGCCTGCTTCCTCTGCAGGTACTGGCCGATCTGCGCGCCGAGCACGCGCATCGTGCTGATCAGCCGCTCGTCGGGCTGGCGCACGATGCTGCTCGAGATCGAGAGCACGCCGACGGTGCGGCCTTCGAAGGTCACCGGGAAGACGAACGCGCCGTGCACTCCCGCGTCACGCACGCGCGGCACCGGCGCCGAGCGCGTATCGCGGCTCACATCCGAGCTCCAGATCGGCTCGCCGCTCTCCCAGACGCGGCCGATCAGGCCGGTCCCCGGGGTGATGGTGGCGCCGCGCGAGCTCTCGGCGAACTTCGCGAGCGGGCCGACACCGTTCGACCAGACGTCCTCGCAGCGCATGACATTGGCGGCGTCGTCGAGCTGGAAATAGCGCCCGCAGTCCCAGGCTTCCGCCTGGCAGATGGCGCGCATCACCGAGCGCAGCGCGCTCGACACGCTCTTCGCCTCGGCGAGATTGCGCGCCACGGCGTGCTCGAGGGCGACCAGGCGCTCCTCGCGGCGGCGCTGGGTGACCTCGCGCCCGACACCCCGATAGCCGAGGAATTCGCCCTGCGCACCGTAGATCGGCTCGCCGCTGATCGAGAGAAACCGTGCCTCGCCCTCCGGATCGATGCGGCCCATCTCGAAATCGCGGAACGGCTGACGCGCCTCGAGCGTCGCGCGATGCGCCGCCCAGCCGGCCTCATCGGGATGTATCGAAGGCACTTCCCAGCGGGTCTTGCCGACCACCGGCGTGCTCGCAGGGCGGTGCTTCTCCGCGTGCGTCGTGCGCGTGATGCGGTGCTCGACATCGGTTTCCCAGTAGAAGTCGGACGAGAGCTCGACCAGGCTGCGGAAGCGCTCTTCGCTCTCGCGCATCACCGCCTCGGCCTGCTTCCTCTGCACGAACTGGCCGAGCTGGCCTGCGATGACGACGACCGCCTGGATCAAGCG